>JBBUDU010000001.1:0-65332 GCA_038057125.1 Patescibacteria group bacterium
AAATCCGTATAGTCACCCCAAAATTAAAAAAGACTAGAAGAAATCCCGCCTAAAAGTTTTTAAAAAATTTTCGGCGGGATTTGGTATACTGACTTTCATGAGTCGCTATCGTCCGCCGCGAAATGTGCTCCTCCTTGGCCTCACGAGTTTTTTCAATGATTTTTCGAATGAAATGATAATCTCGATTTTTCCGGCCTTTTTTACATCAGTATTAAAAGCCGGGGCTGGCTCTCTCGGGCTTGTTGAAGGTCTTGCCGACGGCGCGGCGAATATTATTAAAATTTATGCGGGAAGATTTTCTGACAAGATTCAAAAAAGAAAACCGTTTATGATTTTGGGGTACGGTCTTTCGGTGGCGATACGCCCACTCTATCTTCTAGTTTCGTCTGTCGGAGGAGTCATCGGGATTAGAGTTTCTGACCGTGTCGGCAAAGGTCTTCGTGAGGCGCCACGCGATGCAATCCTCTCACTCTCGACATCGAAAGAGGAAATGGGGCGCGCGTTTGGATATCACCGTATGCTTGACACGCTCGGCGCGATCTTTGGGCCGTTTGCCGCATATTTAATTTTACGCGCTTACCCAGAGGGTTTTAATATTATCTTTGTTGTTGCGTTTATTATAGGGCTACTTGCCATTGCCTCGCTTATCTTTGTAAAAGATATTGTTGGGGAAGTACGAAAAGGAAACATGTCACTTGCTTCACTAGCAGTATTTTCTCCGAACTTCAAACGCTATCTTGTTGCCCTGTTCTTTTTATCCGCAGGGAGTGTTCCTGTCGCATTGCTACTTCTCAAAACTCAACACCTAGGACTCGCACTTGCTTCAATCCCGCTTTTTTACATGCTCTACAATCTTTCCTTTGCAGGATTTTCGGTGAAGGCCGGAGGTATGAGCGACCGAGTCGGACCACAGACAGTTATGCGTCTCGGTTATATAATTCTCTTGGTCGGATATTTTGTTATTTTCTTTGCGGAAAATACGATTGTGCTTGCGCTTGGTTTTTTGATACTAGGACTTTTTCCCGCGCTGACTGACGGCGTGACTCGCGCTCTTGCCGCTGGGCTCTCTCATGAGGGCAACAGAGCTAGCGCGTATGGAATGGTGAATGCAACGGTGGGATTTGGCCTCATGTTTGCGGGTATTGCCGGCGGATATGTTTGGGAGCACTTTGGTTCAGGATACGCACTTCTCGCGGGCAGTGCGTTCGTTGTCGCCGGTATCATCGTACTTTCGACAATAATTACAGATGAGAAAAAGTCGGCAACAACATAACCAACACATTGCAATGGCAAGCAGTGACCGTCTTTTTGTAAAAATTACGCGATAGTTAGTCCACACATCGTCATAGTTGCATCGATGGCGTGTCTTGATATACTTATACCATCCCCAATTAACCTATACATAATAACTCAAAAATTTCTGCTATGCCATTGGAAAAATCTTTCAAAATATCCCGATATTCCTCAATATTTTTCCTTCGGCTCGCTAGAAATTATTGAGTTCTTTATGTAAGAGTTAATTGGGGATGGTATTAACGAAATCGCTACTTACACCATGGAATCCATTTTTGAAACATTTAAAAAAAGCGTGTACAATCCGGCTTTTTATAAAAGCGTCGCAGATGCTCCTTCTTCTGGGGCATTTCGATACTATATAAAATTTTCGCTCATCCTATCACTTTTAATGACGGTGGCACTCGGAATATTTTTTGTGCCTCAAGGGGTTTCTTTTATAAAAGAGCGCGCGCCGGATTTGGTGAAGACGTATTACCCAAAAGAGCTCGTGGTGAATATTGAAAATGGAGTTGCAACGGCAAATGTCCAGATGCCATATTTTATCCCGCTTAAAAAAGTGTCTGGAGAGACTGAAAGCGGTGTGATGCAAAACATTCTCGTCATTGACACGAGCGCGGGTTTTGATAAAAAGAAGTTTGAAGAATACAAAACATACGCGCTCCTCACTGGTACGGATATCATAACAAGGAATGATAATGGACAGATTACGATTCAATCTTTGCGCGGATCACCGAAAATAACTATAAACCAAGATACACTCTTGTCGTGGGTCGAAAATGTTCGTAGCTACATGGGATATATTGTTGTAGTAGGTATCATCGTTACATTTATGGCTATGGTGTTTGGGTACTTGATGTATCTCATACCGCTCTTTTTGTTTACTCTTATTCCTATTGTCATCTCGTATGTTAAAAAGTCACCTATTTCCTACGCATCTGCGTACAAGATGAGTTTGTACGCAATCATTCCGGCGCTTGCCCTGAAGACATTGCTCAACACACTGGGAGTATTCTCAATGCCAGCGTACTTCACCTTCCTTGTATTCATGCTTGTCATTGCGCTCAACATGCGCGAACAGGAACAACCGAAGTTGTTTAATAATTAATTCGCCTTTAATTTTTTCCAGATTGTGATACCTAGCGCAAAAAGTAGCGCCGAAATAACAGCCGACACAATGCAGTAAATGCAGAATGCGCCGATTTTGAATTTTTGGATATAAATAAAGTATAGCGACGATAAAAAGCCGAGTGTTGTTGCGACAAGGATGAGTTTTCCAATTAGAGCTTTTTTTGTATCAGCGTAGAGAATGGCGAGAAATCCAATGCCGAGGTAAAAGATAACACCCCACGCAGCAAGAGGCACTCCAAAGAGCACCGAGTACGGAGATTTTGAAACCGTGTCGCATCCACTCGTGATGAAGCAGGGGATTGGCGTGCCTGAGATGCGCTTTGCGAGAAGGAATGCCGAGTCGGTGAAGCCAACAAGCGCGAGCGCGGTGACTGTCCAAAGAATCCAGTTGGGGATATTACGGATTTGCGATTGCATATTCAATGAGCGCTTTTAGCTCGTTAGCGGAGCGCGGATTGGTTGATATTTTCCCGTTGATAAAAAAAGTTGGAGTACCCCTCACCATAGAAAGTTTCCCGCTCTCCATGTCGCGTTCAACCTTGCTCTTGACTCCACCGCTCTTTACATCGGTTTTGTATTGTTCAATGTTAAGACCAAGTTTTTGCGCGTAACCTTCAAATGTGATTTGTGCCTTTGCGTCCTCTGACCAATCACGCTGGTTTTCAAAAAGCATGGCAGCCATTTCCCAGAACTTGCCTTGCTTACCGGCCGCTTCCGAAGCGTATGCCGCATGTGTGGCATTTTTATGAAAAGGAAGAGGAAAGTGGCGATAAGTGAATGAGACGCGGTCTTTGTATTCCGCAAACATTTCTTCAATGAGTGGGTAGTACGCACCGCACGCAGGGCACTGAAAATCGCTGTACTCAACTATTGTTGCTTTTGGCGTTTTTGAACCCTTTGTCCAGTCGCTTTGGTCGAGAGGTAGATCCATTTTGCCGTCTTTGCGCGGAAGCTCCGTGCTTGGGCCTGTGGCTATTTGATATGCGCCGATTGCGGTGACAATTACCACAAGCGCCGCTGAAAACCAAATAATAATTCTTTTTTGTGTATCCATTATTCTTTGATAGTATCAATGTTCTGGGAACATGGCAAGTTTAGCACGCAAGCAGAGCAATAGTGAGCTATCGTGCACTATTGCTTAGGACGTATTTGGGAAGTTTCGCGTTTGTCGTGTAGAATAGAAGAATGAAATATCAAGGATACGCGAACGAAGGTGGGGCAGTTGTAGACACAGCGCACGCAAATGAGTATGTTGCAAAAATGCGCCGTGCAATGAGCGACAGCGCATACTCACTGCCGGAATCCTCACTACGCCTGCCTTTTGATGAAGGACTTTTAAAAAAATCACAAAAACTTGCCGCGAAGTTGGCGGGACCAAAACTCGCATACATTCTCGACATCGGCATCGGTGGCTCGAACCTCGGCGCAAAAGCGCTTTACGAAGCAACGGCAGGTACAATGGATGCGCACACACCATTCGCGCCTAAAATGCTTTTTGCAGACACATGTTCTCCGGAGCTCCTCGCTGACATCATCGAAATCCTTTTGAGCGAGATTACCGATAAGGAAGAAATCATCATTATCGTTTCGAGTAAATCAGGCACAACCACAGAGACTATCACCAACGCATCTGTTCTTGTGGGCGCGCTCGAAAAAAAGCTCGGCCCGCTCGCAGACCGTATCGTATGTATCACTGATGAAAATTCCCCGCTTTGGCAAGTTGGGGAAAAACAAAAATACCATTTGTTGCCGGTTCCCAAAATGGTTGTCGGGCGATTTTCAGTGTTTTCACCAGCTGGGTTATTTCCGCTTTTGTGCGCTGGAGTGGAAGGGGACATACTTCTCCGCGGCGCGCAGTCTGTTATACACGACACAATCGATCGCTCTACCGCTAGTGACTCTTTTAAAGCCGCACAGGATATTATTTCTTGGCACGAAAAAGGAGCCGTCGTATTTGACCTTTTTGTGTTCCACCCGGAGCTCGAATCTGTTGGCAAATGGTACCGCCAGCTCTTTGCGGAAAGCATCGGCAAGGAGAAAACAGTTGACGGTGTTCCCACGACGCACCGCATCGTGCCCACAGTCTCCATTGGTTCAGTCGACCTACATTCGGTGGAGCAGATGAATCTCGCACAGCCTCGCATTAGTGCACGTTTTCTTTTGCGCGCGCATGCTTCGCACTGGGAGCACCAGTTTTTGGCAGAGGATAAAATCTTTGCGCCGCTTGTGCCGGGCGTTTTGCGTCGCGCGCCATGTGAGGTGCTCGACGCTATTTACAAAGGAGTGACAGAAACGTATCATTCTCGCGGAGTTTCATTTGGTGAAATTTCACTTACGGATCTTGATCCGGAGTCACTTGGCGCGCTCCTTCAGTTTATGATGTGTACTACGATGCACCTCGCAAACCTCCTCCACATAAATGCCTTCGACCAGCCAAACGTAGAGGCATATAAAGATACCACGAGAAGGATACTTGGGGAATCAGGTGGAACACTTGGGATAGGAAGAACATAAGGAGTAAACGCACAGTCGCTACGCTCCGAATGTTCCCGTTATTCTTCCGCTTATGGTACAATATACACATTAGTAACGATTAATTTTTTATTTATGAAGCACACGGGAATATACATAGGTGCGTTTGCCGTGCTTGCCATACCGGCAGTCACTTTTGCGCAAACATTCGGTTCGTATGGTGCATGGCAAACTTTGATAACGATTGAAGACAATTCAAAATTGCTCGAAATGATTTCACTTTGGTCGACGCTCATTGTTGCTTTTGTCACGACCGCGATGGTGTGGATTGGCGGACGCAAGATGCACGGAGGCGTTTTTGGGAGCGTACTCAACTATTTCAGTCTTGGTATGACACTTGTTTTTTTGGGTTTTGTCACAGAAGTGTCGTGGTTTCAACAAATAGACGAGCTCTATCTAAAAATGATAAATAACTCATTCTATGTTATTGGATATGTGCTCATGGGTGTTGCGGCAAGTAAGCTTCTAAGGGTTATTAAAGGCGAATAATTATTACTACTATGGATCAAGCAGAACAATACAAAGCAGTGATGTCAGAGATTATCGCAAAGCAGAGCATTATTCTTGGCCCTGATATGGCTATCGCGCGCGCAAAAAAAGTTTCCGGTGTTGAGATTTCGGAAAAAGGAGAAGTGGTGAGTATTAGTGGCGACACAGCAGAAGCGCTCAAGCGTCTAATTGACACGTACGTTGAACTTTCGGGGCAGATTGTTAAGAACGCTCTTGGCCCTATTTTCACGAAGTATCCTGACATAAAACAGGATCATTAAACATGGTTCCATTTGAGCTACTTCTAGTCATTTTTATTTCTGTCGCGCTGTATATTGCAGTCGTTCTTTTTTCTTATATAGGATTAAGACGTATGAAGCGCGATGTTTTAGAACAAGGGCGCGATGCAAAGCGCCACATGTACGAGATTGCGATTTTAAAAGAAATAGGAGACCGCACCGGGTACTCGCTCAACATCCAAAAAATTCTTGATGTTATCGTTGGGTCGCTCAACCAATTTCTCGAATACAGCGCAGTGTCCTACATGCTCCTCAGCCCATCAAAGATTGTTTTCAAGGTTGACCTTGACGAACCTGTGTCGACGCAATTCATTAAAGATATCCGTACTCGCATGCTCTCCTCTCTTTCTGCCCTTTTGGGGAGGGAGCTTACGGAAACCGAAGTTGAGGAAACAATCACCGGAGCTATTATGCAGGGTATTCCGACGGGTCCGGTACAGTCATATTTCAACATTCCTCTGGTAATAGGAGAACAGCTCGTGGGTGTTCTCACTGTGTCCAACACGAAACCTGGGCTCTACAAAGAATCGGAAATGGAAATTTTGTACAAAATCGTAAATCAGGCGTCGCAGGCGGTAACAAAACTTGAAGAAGTCGTAAAAACGGAACAAGGGAAAATAGCGGCAATGCTCGAAAGTATGCTCGAAGGCGTGGTGATGACCGACCGAGACTATCGTGTTGTTGCTTCAAACCCCGCAGCGAAGCTTGTTATTGGGCACAAAGGAGAAGGCGCGCTGACTATCTTTGATTTTATAGATGCGTTTAAGGGCGTGTTCGATGTCCGAAGCAAACTTGAAGAGGCAATCAAGCTCGATAAAATTCTCACTATTCCGGAAATCTTTTTTGGTAATAAATATTATCAAGTGGTCGTGTCGCCTGTGAAGTCAAATGTCGGCTTGTCCCGCGGTGAAATCTTGGGCGGGGTCGTTATTTTTCATGATATCACCCACGAAAAAGAAGCCGAGAAAATGCGCAACGACTTTACCTCTATGATGGTGCACGAGCTTCGTTCCCCTCTCGGGAATATTAAAAAGATTGGCGAGATGATGCGCTCTTCAAAGGTACTTGAGGACAAAAAAGCATCGAGCGAATATGTGTCGATGCTTTACGAGAGTTCATCTTCTATGCTCGACCTCGTGAATGATTTGCTTGATGTGGCAAAACTCGAAGCAGGCAAGTTTGGGGTTGAAAAAAGCCCCGTAGACATAAAAGAAATCCTTGCTGAGCGAGTTAGATTTTTTGATACTACTGCGCGTGATGCGGGGATAAATTTAAAGTTATTCGTGGCGGGCGTTGTTCCAGATAGGGTATCCGTTGACACAAAGAGGATTATGCAAGTGCTGAATAATTTGCTTTCAAACTCTTTAAACTACACATCCAAAGATGGCACGGTAACGGTAATTTGTTTCAACCACAAAAATGGTCTTGCTCTTGGAGAAGAGGCGCGCGCGTATTCTGTTCCGTGGGTTCTAGATAATATGCCTGTTCCCGCAACTACTATTCCCGATAGCGTGGTGATCGCGGTCACCGACACGGGAGAGGGTATCAGTATCGAAAACATTGAAAAACTTTTTAATAAATTTACACAATTTGCTTCAAGCGTGCGTCAGTCTGAACACAAAGGTACTGGTCTCGGTCTCGTTATCGCAAAAGGTATCGTTATGGCGCACGGTGGCGTAATCGGCGTGGGCTCAAAAAAGGGGACTGGAAGCACCTTTTATTTCACACTTCCTCTTTAGTTGCTTTGTAGTATACTGTGTATCATATATGATAAAAAAAATACTGATTATTGACGACGACAAAATCTTTTCAAAGATTCTTCGTGATGGCTTGCTTGCTGGCGGAAACGGGAAGTACGAGGTCGTATCGGCCTTTGACGGAGAGGAGGGATTCGAGGTTGCAATGCGTGAGAAGCCCGACCTCATTATGCTGGACATGATGATGCCAAAAGTCACCGGTATTGAGTTTTTGAAAAAACTCCGCAACGAAGATTGGGGCAAGGACATGCCAGTGATTGTGGAGACACAGCTTTCCGATATGGAGAAAATGAACGAAGGGATGGAGCTTGGCGTGCGCGGGTATATTATCAAATCGGATTATTCTCTTGATACAATCCTGCGTCAGGTGGAGGACATTCTTAAATAATTCTTACAAACGGTCCGACTTTTGTAAATAAAAATACTATGGAAAACAGCAACGAAAAAAGTAAGGCAAACTTGTTCAAAGCGCTTACGGTGTTTGCGCTTCTCGGCACAGTGCTTGTTGGCGCAATGGTTATCACAGAAGTCAAAGCATACCGTTTTATAGGAGGTGGTGTTTCTGCGACAAATACCATTTCTGTTGAAGGTACTGCGGAAGTGTTTGCGGCGCCCGATATTGCAAACATTTCATTTACTATTAGAGAGGAAGCCGCGAAAGTTTCTGACGCGCAAGATAAAGTGGCCAAGAAAACAAAAATAGCTCTTGCTGGTGTGCGAAAGCTAGGCGTGGCAGACAAGGATATAAAAACACAAAACTACAGCTCATATCCAAAGTATGAATGGCGAGAAGGAACGGTAACGTGTCAGGGTTTGAATTGCCCGCCACCACGCCCTGGGAAGCAAGTAATTGTGGGTTACGAAGTTTCGCAAAGTGTATCTATTAAAGTACGCAATTTGGAATCGGTGAATGCGCTCGTGGATGGACTTGCAACTGCTGGTGTTACGGAAATGCAGGGGCCGAATTTTGCAATTGATGACGAAGACGGATTGAAGGCCGAAGCGAGGAAACAGGCGATAGACAAAGCGCGCGCAAAGGCAGAAGTGCTTGCTGGAGACCTCGGTGTGACTCTTGTTCGCATCGTGTCCTTTTCAGAGGGCGGTAACTACCCTATTTATTCACGCACGATGATGAGTGCTGAAAAATCGATGTTAAGCTCGGATAGCTTGCCCGAGATCCCGCAAGGAGAAGAAAAAATCACCTCAAATGTGACGGTGACGTATGAAATTAGGTAGAGATTGGGCGGAATATTGAATTATAGAACAAAGGGGTTGGCGCCGTAGGCGCCAACCCCTTTGTTGACTTTTCTTTGTCAAAAGAGTACAGTAGGTGAAAGCCCTACGGGGCGGTTTTTTAAATACAAGATACAAATATCATGCAATTCATCGAATATATCAAAGAGTCAAAAGGTGAACTCGCTCATGTCACTTGGCCATCACGCAGGCAGGCAATTGTTTTTACGGTGCTTGTTATTGTGATTTCAGTTTTGACATCGCTTTACCTCGGAGCATTCGATAGCTTGTTTACAACACTTATTAAAAAGTTTATCGTTCGTTAATTTTTTAATTTTATCCATTATGGCAAAACAAGAAACAACAGGCGAGCGCAATTGGTATGCAATCCACACATACGTGGGGTATGAAAATGCCGTTCTTCGCAACCTGAAACAGCGCATCGAGTCCCTCGGCATGGAGGACAAGATTTTCAATGTAGTTGTTCCGATGGAAAAAAAGATAAAGGTGAAAGGCGCAAAGCGTGTTGAGGTGGAAGAAAAAATCTACCCTGGATATATCCTTGTGGATATGATTGTAACCGACGATTCTTGGTATGTGGTGAGGAATACTCCACGAGTAACAGGATTCGTTGGCGCGGGAGTTACACCGGTTCCATTGGCAAAAGCAGAAGCAGATGCACTATTTGCTCGTATTGCAGAGGGGACACCAAAGCACAATATCGACCTTGTGGTGGGCGACCATGTCACCATTGTCGACGGTCCGTTCAAGGATCTTGAAGGTAAAGTTTCGGAAGTGGACAATGAACGTGGCCGCGCAAAGGTACTTGTTTCAATGTTTGGTCGCGAAACACCGGTAGAGCTTGATTTTCTTCAAATTCATAAGATTTAAGACCGAAAACCGTAAGGGATTGAAAAATTTTCCGACTTAGGGTAGACTCAACAAATTCCACAATTAACTAAAATAGCAATTTAAACAGATGGCAAAGAAAATAACAAAAAAAGTAAAAGTAGTGATTCCCGCAGGCAAGGCAACGCCGGCTCCTCCTTTGGGTCCCGCTCTTGGTCAGGCAGGCGTGAACATCGGTGAATTCGTTACAAAATTCAACGATGCTACTAAGGGGAAAATTGGAGACATGGTTCCAGTGGTTATCACCGTGTATGAGGACCGCTCGTTCACTTTTGTAATGAAGACTCCTCCAGCATCAGGACTCATCATAAAAGCGGCAGGCGTAGAGGGTGGCTCAAGCAAGCCCGGTACTAGCAAAGCAGGGGCAATCACCAAGGCGCAACTTAAAGAAATCGCAGAAAAGAAAATGCCCGACCTCTCCGCAAACGACATCGAGGCCGCGATGAAAATAATCGCCGGCAGCGCGCGCTCAGCAGGAATCGAGGTGAAGTAAAAATAAAATAGCGGGCACGAAAGTGCCCGCTATTTTATTTTTACGGAACCCAGCTCTATTTTCACCGTACAGATAAATTGGCACAAAGTCCGTTTTGTTTAGAAGTAAATAAAAAATGAAAGGTTGTTTATGTAAAAATAGGGCTGGGTGAAGTAAGTTTTAAAACTCATGCAGAAAAAAGGGCGACAACCTTGCGGTTGTCGCCCTTTGAATTTTTACTACTTGTTACACTGCCACCGGTGCTTTGATAGCCGGATGCGGGTCGTACCCGACGAGATAAAAGTCTTCGAGCTTGAAGTCGAAGATGTTTTTCACATCGGGGTTGATACGCATTATTGGAAGAGAACGAGGCTCACGAGAAAGTTGCAACGCCACTTGTTCCATATGGTTTGAGTAGAGATGAACATCACCACCCGTCCAAATGAATTCTCCCAGTTTAAGGTCGCATACCTGTGCCACCATCATGGTAAGCAGTGCGTAGGATGCGATATTGAATGGCACGCCGAGAAATGTGTCACAGCTACGCTGATACATCTGACACGAGAGCTTTCCATTTGCCACATAAAACTGAAAGAATGCGTGACAGGGAGGAATCCCTGATTTTGCCATTTCCTCGATATCAGCAACGTTCCATGCCGATACGATGAGCCGCCGGTCATCGGGTTTTTCTTTGATTCGTGCTATTACTTGCGTGATTTGGTCAATATGGCGACCATCAGGAGTAGGCCACGCGCGCCATTGTTTTCCATACACAGGACCGAGTTCACCATGCTCTTTTGCAAAATCATCATCATTTTTGACTTTGTCAATAAACTCGGCAAGCCCCACTCGCCATTCCTCAGAGTCTGTTTTTGGTATTGGCAACCCATTTTTCTTGAGATATGCCTTGAATGGCCACTCATTCCAAATTGGATTTTTATTATCGACAAGGTATTTAATGTTCGTGTCGCCGCGGAGAAACCATAACAGCTCGGTGATAATGAGCCGCACAGGAATCCTCTTTGTGGTCACGAGAGGGAAGCCCTTGGAGAGGTCGAACCGCATTTGGTAGCCAAACACCGATTTGGTGCCTGTGCCGGTACGGTCACCTTTTAATACTCCGTTTCTTTGAATATGACGAAGTAAATCAAGATACTCTTGCATCGTAAACTCCTTTTGTGTTGTTGAAAAAGTACTTCTTTCCTCACCCTACTCTTTAACGCGCAGGTCGTCAACGCTGATCATTCCCGCCCCTAACAATTATTTGCTATAGTAAATAATTGTTAGGGGCGGGAATGATGGACTTTTTATAATTCTTGTGATATACTTTATCTAGTTAATCTTTCGTACTTTTATAAGGAGAGACACTATGAGCGAAGTTCTCGGATGGGTTCCAAACACAGACCCAAAGGTACTTGCGCGGATGTTCAAGAAAAAGCTTCGGACGGATTACTCGCGTCCGAGCCACTTGGACATTTTTGCAGAGCAGGCAATTGTTATATCCCAGCGTCCAACATGCATGTTTTACGAAGTAGGCGCTGTCATATTTTATGACGGGTCGCACTTTCTTTCGTCCGGCTACAATGGCCCAGCAAGTGGTGACGTTAATCCTCGTGAAGCCGGATGCGCGCGCATTGTTGATGGAAAACTTCAAGAAGGCAAAGGAGTGTGTCGTGGCTCTCACGCCGAGCTGAATGCAATCAACAACCTCACGGTAAGCACTCTCGGTCTTCAAAATGTGAGCATGATTGTCACGCTTCATCCGTGTTACTCATGCGCAAAACAGATGGTAAACAAGGGAATCAAAAAAGTTTACTACATCTGGGAGTACGGGAGAGAAGAGTTTGTGGCGGATTATCTTCGCGACAGGAAAGTCGAAGTAATAAAGTATACATCTCCGATTTTGGAGAAGTGGATTGCTCTCAACGGGTATGACCCGATTGGCGCGACGAATACGCAGGAATGAAAAATGGTTTACCCAGCCTCTCTAGAGAAGCTGGGTTTTTCTTTGTATGTTACGCGTGCTACCATACGAATATGCAATTCAAAGAATACGAGGATCAGGCGATAAAAACTGCTGAATACCCGGTTATAGGACAAGGTTTTGTGTATCCAACATTGGGACTCGTTGGCGAGGCTGGCGAGGTGGCGGAGAAAATCAAAAAGCTTTTTCGGAATGACGGTGGCGTGCTCACCGACGCGCATCGTGAAGAAATCAAAAAAGAGCTAGGCGATGTGCTCTGGTATTTGGCGGCGCTTTCGCGCGAGCTCGGGTTTACGCTTGACGATGTTGCTCTGGCAAACATTGCGAAGCTTCGTTCGCGTGTAGAGCGCGGTGTTATAAAAAGTAGCGGAGATAATAGGTGATTGTTTATTATTCTTTTTTGTGATAAAAAGAATTAGGTTCTTTGATCTTAATTTACGAAGGAGGCAACACAATGAAGACACCGTTCATCGTTCTAGACGGAATGGATGGTTCAGGCAAAGGAACTCAGGTTGCATTGCTTAAGGAACGGCTTTTGCGGGAAGGGGCACATGTACATTTTACGCGTGAACCCGGTGGAGCAGAGTTTTCTGAGGACATTCGTTCGATTATAAAGTCTGCACGTGGTGCAAGCGCCGACATAACAACAATATTCCTTTTATTTTGGGCGGCGCGCAATGAGTGGATGAAGAGAGACGTTATTCCTGCACTGGAAAATGAAGTACCAGTTTTTACCGACAGGTGCGACTCATCAACTTTTGCATACCAAGTGTGTGCGGAAAAACATCCAGAACTCGCAGAGTGGTGTTTCGAAATGCGAGATCGAGTTTTCGGTAGAGCAAAACCCTCGCACTACATTTTCCTTGAAGTGCCACCAGAAGTTGCCCGCAACCGCGCCATGTCTGATAAAAAACGCGACTCATGCTACTTTGACGAAAAGTCACTTGGGTATTACGAGAGAGTCACGCAGGGATTTAAGGATTTCGGTCTGTCGGTCGGCTCTACTTCTTTTGTTGATGGGATGCGCGACCCCGCAGTTGTTCATGAAGACATTTGGCGTATTGTTGCCAAAGAGTTGAGGATTGTACGATAAGCATGAAGAAGCGCTAAAAAGTTCGCCATCATATTGTGGCGAACTTTTTTCTTTTGTGCTCCGCATGTTATGATTGTTTTGTATCATCATGACTGCGAAAAAAGCCCCCCTTATTATCATTGATGGCATCGACGGCTCCGGAAAGACCACGCAAACAAACCTCCTCAAAGAGCGTTTGTCTGACGGGCAAGTCGTTTTCACGCGCCAGCCCGGCGGAACGCCCCTTTCGGAAATGATTCGCGATGTTTTTTCTTCCGCTGAAGCAGTGGAGGCGAGCGCGCGGACTCAGTTTTTTCTTATGTGGGCATCCCGCACCAACTGGCTCGAAAAAGTGGTGATTCCAAACATAGAAAGAGGAATACCAGTAATCTCGAGTCGCGGTGACTCGGCTACATATGCCTATCAGGTCCACGCGCGCGAAGCGACCGACCTCGAAGAAGAGTTTTGGCAAATGCGTGAATTTGTAATGGGAAAACACAAACCAAAGATGCACATTATCATTGATGTTTCTGCAAAGGATGCGCGCCACCGAATGAATGCCGACAAAAATCGCACAAAGTCGCTCTTTGATTTAAAACCGCTTGATTTTCACGATCGCGCGCGAGCAGGGTTTCGAGCTTTTGCCGAGCGACTACCAGGTGAAGTAACTATTATTGACGGTTCACGTGACAGAGATGTTATTCACAAGGAGGTGTATGATATTGTTTCCTCCCTTTGCGGCTGGTAGTCGCTCTGGTCTTTTTATCGGATTTCAGCGTTGCAGTTTAGTCTGCGTCCAGGACGCGAATCAGTTGATTCGCCCGCGCACGATTCTGCAGAATCGCATCGCGCAGTGTCAATTGAAGCGCGACATACAGCTTGGTCACAATGCTCGGTTGCGCCTTGAACTCCGATAAAAATCCTCAGAGCTTATAGTCTGTCGCGAAATACCGTAAATTTTTTTGTTTCCGTAAGGCGTGGTATGCTCATTTAATATGAATCCCGTTAGAGACCCCCTAGTTATGTATTACACCTACGTTATCGAGAACGACAAAGGTACATGTTATACTGGCAGCACGGAGGATCTACGGAAACGCTTGAGACAGCACAACGAAGGGCGGTCAACGTGGACAAAAGGTAAAGGAGTGTGGAAGGTTATTTATTACGAGGCATGTCTTAATGAGCAAGATGCTCGGTCGAGAGAGATGTATTTAAAATCGGGGATGGGTAAGCGCTATATAAAAAGTAGACTCAAGCGTTTTCTGTCTCTAACGGGATGAAAGAGAAACTGGAAGCGACAGTGGCGGAGGCACTGGAAGCCATGGGCGTTCTTGTTGGCACAGTAAAAGTAGAGCGCCCCGCGGGCAACATGCACGGTGATTATTCGACTAATGCCGCGCTCGTGTATGGGAAAATAGCTGGCATTTCACCGCGCGACTTTGCGGGAAAACTTGTCGAGAAAATTCTCGAAACTTCATCAGACTATATTGAAAAGATTGAAATTGCGGGCGCTGGATTTATAAACTTTTTTCTCACGGATGCTACGTTCGAAGCTGCTGTTTACGAAAAAACACCATTTGTAAAAACGGGTGAAAAAATAAATATTGAATTCATTTCAACCAATCCAACCGGCGAGCTTCACATCGGCCATGGACGCTCGGCATTTTATGGTGATACTCTTGCGCGCGTTCTCACTTTTTCAGGTGCATCTGTGACTCGCGAATTTTATATAAATGATTCACGTGAGAGTAACCAGATTCGCGAGCTTGGCAAGACCGCACTGGGAAACGGGAAAGAGTACAAAACTCCGGAGCTCGTAGAAAAAATGCGCGAACTCGATTTTTCCGGAATGACAGAAGAAGAAGCAGGTGGAAAACTCGCGAGCGCGGTACAAGCAAGCAATCGCGCGTTCATAGAAAAAAACATCGGCGTGAAGTTTGATGTGTGGTTTTCTGAGGACAAGGAGCTTCGCGCGAGCGGCGCGAGTACCTCCATGGTCGAGCGTTTGAAGGGACAAGGATTTACATATGAAAAAGACGGAGCAGTGTGGCTTAAAACTTCAGAGTATGGCGACGATGAAGACCGCGTCGTTGTCCGCTCGGATTCTACGATGACATATTTTGTCGCAGATATCGCATACCACGACAAAAAATTTTCTCGCGGATTTCAAACCGTCATCGATGTGTGGGGGGCGGACCATCATGGGCATGTAAAAAGAATGCAGGCGGTTGGACGCATGCTTGGGTGGCATAAAACCTTAACAAACGCCGACCAACCCATTGTATTCATCGCGCAACTTGTGTCGCTCAAAGAAGATGGCATTTCTAAAAAGATGTCCAAGCGTGCAGGGAACATAATTCTGCTCCGTGACCTTGTGGAAGAAATTGGCATCGACACCGTGCGATGGTTTTTCAACGAAAAAGCGCTCTCGACACAAATGACATTTGACATGGCGCTCGCAGAAGAACAGTCGGAAAAGAACCCCGTTTTTTATGTGCAGTACGCGCACGCGCGCATCTCGTCAATCATAGAAAAATGCAAAAGCCTGAAAGAAGGACATGCGATAGAATTCTCTGATTTGATTAAAGTTTCATCCGCGCGCGCCCTCGCGTCTAAAATCACCGAATTTCCTGAGGTGGTCACAGGAGTCACTCGCGATTATGGCGTGCACTCGCTTGCGAGTTATGCAACAGCGCTTGCCACCGCGGCAAACGCCTATTATCGTGATGTGCGTGTGGCAGAAGGCGATACATTCAACCCTTCTGCGCTCGCGCTCGCCATTCGCGCAAAGGAAACTCTCGCCGACACACTCACTCTCCTCGGTATTTCCGCGCCACAGCGGATGTAAAACTCAAATGAACATAAAAAATAAAATTATTGTTCTCTCCCTAGCTTCATTCGTGGCTTTTGTACTGTTCGGCATTTATTTTTTAAAAGTAAGCAACAACCTTGAGTATCAATTAAAAAAAATCGGTATACAATTATCTGGAGTTGAACAGCTTAAACTAAAAGAATTCTCGGGAAATAAAATTTCTGCAGAAAGTGGTGGTGAAATATTAAAAATTGAAATTATAAAAAAAGTAGATAAACAGAAGGCGCAAGAATACGTAAAAACTCAGACGGCCTTACTAAATGGATTGTTTGAACCGCAATTACCGCCTTATCCCGAATTTTTAACAAAACAGACTGGGTGTGATGACAAGTACAAACCAAAGGAAAAAGAGTCGCAACATGGAAAGTACTTTACCTTATACGCCAGCGGTCGTTTGGGGTATGGAGTATGTGTTGATGATTTGATAAAATACAAGGCGAGTGTTGGTTATTTTTATTGTCCTACTAAAAACACATTGTTCAAGGTAGAATATTTTTTTGACCCTAATGAAGATTTTAACAAGATAATTAATTTTAATAATTCATTTGCTTGCAGATAGAATTAAAGTATAATCATCAACATGATCAAAAAGAATATTTTTACGCTAGTCACTCTTTTGGTAGCTACGGGATTAGTGGTTTACTATACGCAGGCAACTTCAGAACCAGCAAAGCCGGAAAAAATATATTGGTTTATTCCTGACGGACTCAGAGCGGAGCCCGACATATTTACAATTTTTAAGTGGGCGGAGGATGGTAAATTACCAAACCTCAAAAAAATGATGGAAAAAGGCAGTTACGGATATTCAATTCCCGATTTTCCCGGTCATACTCCCGTAAATTTTGCTTCGTTGCTTACAGGAGCGCATCCTACTGTGCATGGTGTTGCGGACGGTCCAATGCACGTTGAAGGATTTCCGTTGGAAAAGCCGTCTGCTGCTGGATTTTCTTCAGGAAGCAAAAAAGTCGCTCCGATTTGGAAAGTTTTGGAAGAGGCTGGCAAAAAAGTCGTCTTGCTCTCAATCCCAGGCTCTACCCCGCCAGAGCTTGAAAATGGAATAACCATTCGCGGCCGATGGGGAGGTTGGGGTGCTGATACTCCGGCTATCAATTTTGAACCAATGGAAAAATTACCAGAAAGAAAAGAAGCAGGTAAAGCGTTTAAGCTTTTTTATCTCGGACAAAAATTGACGGAATTTGTTGATAAAAATAACGCCAATGGTTGGGAGAACGCGCCACTATCATTCAGCCAAGCCAAAGAAGCAAAACTTGAAAGTTATGGATTGCCAATTTATGCCTACATTTATGATTCTACTGATGATCAATCTAAAAATTATGACACCGTTAGAATTTCTTTGGACAAAAAAACTGAACTAGCGACATTGAAACAGGGTGAAAGAAGCGAGTGGAAAAATGTTTCCCTAAAATGGAAGGAGCAATCATTTGATTCGCAAGTAAGGATAAAAATTATAAAACTTTGGCCGGAAAGCGCTAATTTTAGAATACGCCTCTTCTTTAATAATGCTAACAGTTTGATAGTAAAACCCGCTGAAGTTGCCATGGAAATGACCGAAAAAATTGGTCCCATGGTTGACTTTGCGGACAATTGGCCGGCGCAGTTGATCTATGAAGATGAAGACAAAGACACGTTTTTTGAGGAAGTAACGGAAAGCTTGGAATGGCACAGAAAAGCTGCTGGTTTTATAATCAAACAATACAATCCGGATGCTTTTATTCAAGATACTTATACTCCAAATCAAATGCTTGAATCTCGTTGGTGGATGCGCTATATAGATAAAAATCATCCTGATTATGCCGGAGAAGAAAAAGAAAAACAGTCATGGGATGAGATTTTGAAAATGTATCAGGGAATTGACGCGATACTTGGAGAGGCGATGAAAAACGCTGATGAAAAAACGCTGATTGTTCTTTCATCTGATCACGGCGTGATACCGCTTTACAAACAAGTCCGTATTAACAATTTGTTTGCCCAAAAAGGATGGCTCAAGTTTAGTATTGATGAGAAAACAGGCGAACCGACTATTGATTGGAAAAACACAAAAGTTATTTACATGAAGATGGCGCACATTTATGTAAATCCTGACGGTCTTGGTGGAAATTGGAAGCGTGGTTCTGGTCCGGAATATGAAAAATTGCGAAGAGAAGTTATGAAAGCAGTTTCGGAATTGAAAGATGAAGATGGAACAAACGCTACGGTCCAAACTGTAAAATGGGAAGACGCGCCGAAATATTTCGAGCTTCCTACGGACAGAGTCGGTGATATTGTGGTAGAAGTAACACCCGGATACCAGATGCAGGAAGAAGTGACCCGCGATAAAGAAATGTTTGTAAAAGTTTTGCCATCCGGATACAAACAAGGAATAGATCCGAAAGTAAATAAAGGAATGTGGACCCCGTTTGTTATGATGGGTCCCGGTGTTAAAAAAGGGTATGAATTAAAAGAGCCGATTTCTCACGTAGACCAAATGCCGACAATTCTCAATTTGCTCGGCGTGAAAATTCCTAGCTATGTTCAAGGTAGGGTTCTGGAGGAAATTTTAAAGTAGGGCGGATTAATGTTAAAATAAACTCGCAATAGAACTTCCACCGCGAGTTTATTTTTTGGTATGAAAAAAATTATCTTAATAATTATCGGATTGTTGGTTGTCGGCGTCGGCGGGTACTTTGGATATGCTAAATCTGACAACAATTCTGGTAATGAAAACATATTAACTAAAGAAGAATTAAAGTGTCCAGATTGTAATCTAGTAATAGTTTCTCTTACAAATACAAGAAAAGACAATGTTGGTATTTATGGGTACGAGCGAGACACGACCCCAAACATAGATAATTTTTTCCAAAATTCTTTGATTTTTAAGAATGCATTTGCTCCAGCTTCGTGGACACTACCAGTGGCTGTCTCATTTTATACATCCCTTTTTCCTTATACGCACGGAGTAATGGACAGGTACGACGGCAGTAAGCTGTCAGATGAATCACCGCTGACTCTTACGGAAATATTAAAGGAAAATGGATATAAAACTGCGGGTTTTACTGGTGGCGGGGATTACAATAGAAAGTTTAATTTTAACCGCGGATTTGACATCTATGTAGACGAGCAAAATTATTCCGATTTTGGTGTTGATTATGCCGGCGGATCTCAAGGACAGTTTGGCGCCGCCTATTTGGGTATTGAGCAATTGGTTCCGCTTGCGTCAGGCTGGCTTAAAGAAAACAAAGAGAACAAAAAATTTCTTTTACTGCAAGGATTTGACACTCATTGTCCATTTACTCCAAAAGAACCTTTTGATGAAAAGTTTACGGGAAAAAATAAAAGCAACATAGATTATTCAACTTGCCTTTGGACATTTGAGCAAACAAAACCTATTTATGAAGACGGCGTGAGGTACTGGATGGTAAAAACCGCCTTCACGAAAGAAGGAATAAAAGATGTAAAACTTACCGACGTCGACGTCAAACACATGATAGCGCTTTATGACGGAGAAATCGCCCAAGCTGATAATTTTTTGAAAGAGTTTTTTCAAACGGTGAAAGATTTGGACATTGAGAAAAATACTATTTTTATATTTATGTCTGAGCATGGTGATCTTTTTGGTGAGCATGGTCGGTTTATGCGCGGTGGACCACTAAGGGGAACTTTTTATGACCCCGTGCTTAACTTCCCACTTTTAATTAAGCATCCAAAAATCAAATATCCAATTAAAATAGACAGCTTGGTTCAAACAGTGGATATGATGCCGACGATACTCGACATTTTTGGATTAGAAGATATACAAGGGAACATAAGACAAGGGAAAAGCATACTGCCTGCAATTATTGATGGGGTGGAAGTTAATAAACATGTCTACGCGGGTTCAAAGTACACCCAGCAAAAAGACAACCCGTTTTTCAAAGGAACATCAAAGATTGAATCAATCAGAAACAAAGAGTGGAAATTGATAAAAGAAGAGATTTTTGACCAAAATACAAACAAAAAAATAAAAGAATCGTACGAACTCTACAATATTGCCGTGGACAAAAAAGAAGAGAACAATCTCATTGGCAAAGAAAAAGGTATCGCACTCACCATGAAGAGTAAGCTACAATCGTGGGTCGATAGTTTTTAAGGATTACGGACCATGTGTTAATTGGTTGGGAATTATCTACAACCTTTCTGTATTCTATATTCCGACATGATACAATGAAAATGCATACTATATGAGGGAGAAAAAATTAAAGACCAAAATGTTTTCGTGCAACATCCTCGTTCTCTATTTCAGTTGCAGTGATAACAGAAATATACTTTCTCACGCCAAAGCAATCTCCTAAAAAATCTACCTCCTTTTTACAATCAAATGGTGTGATAAAAACAGATTTTTGATACGAAAAACAGCTCATGTCCCTAAGCATTTTGTTTAATGAACGCCGCGCGCCGACTTTATTTTCTGGGATATCAAACATAATTATTCTCCATTTTTTATCCCATTTTTTATGCTCCTTTAATCCGTTCAACTTTAGATTGTTAAGGCGCGCTTCCCTGCGGCCTTTTTCTGTGAGAGATGCATAAATTTCTCCACCCCTCTGCTCTATTTTTATGAGCCCTCTTTTTTGCAAGGTTCTTGCTGAGCGTCTTATTTTTAATTTTATTTTTCCATCCTCGATGTCTACATATTTGAGTAATTGCGCCAGATTTGGCATGGCGAGAATCATAACAAACGCTCCTGTCACGAGTAGGCTTGTGAGAATGACTTGCGCTACATCCCCTTTGTTGTATTTTTGCATGATAATTCTAAACTAGATGATCATATCTATAATAATAACTCCAGTATACCTATTTTGTCCTATCGGTGTAAATAGGTATAGTAGGAAAGTTGTGGGTAAGCGAAGGATGCGAGCGAGCCACTTGTGGTGGTTTGTAAATTTGTCGATTGCCCATGTATCCTGTCTACCTATTTTGTCCTATCGGTGTAAATAGGTATAGTAGGAAAGTTGTGGATAAGTGAAGGCGGGGATAAGGTGGTGTGGCTGAAGTGCTGTCTGAAGGTTTTTTGCGTGATTCTTTTTACCCTGTGTTTCTACTGACACTCTTCTTTTTTATGTACCTATTTGTTCCTATCGGAGTGAATAGGTACATAGGGGGGAATTAAGAAGAATTAGATGTGGTAATTAAGATTAGATGTGGTTATGCGGGATCCTTCCTACCTTATGTTTCTACTGACACTCTTCTTTTTTATGTACCTATTTTGTCCTATCGGTGTAAATAGGTACATAAAAGAAAAAAATAAAAAAAGAGGGGAATGAATGGACCCCGCCGCAAGCGGTGAGGAATTCCTCCGATTAAAATAAAAAAAGAGGGGATTTAAAATGGGTCAGATTGGGTGGGTGAGCAGGCTTCTCTCCCTCACTTGGACGTAGGGTTTCCAAGTTGGGGGATTTTGGCTTCGCCAAAATCCCCCATGCACTTGTCCACAGTTACCCGCGCCATATGGCGCAATTTTTCTTTTTACATGATACAATAAAAGCACATAGTATATTTATGCGAAACATTTTCCATCACTCTACTGCTTTTATAGCAAGGCATAAGCACCATCATCACTTTATTGTCGCTGTTTTGGCGCTCGTAGTTGCGGGCACTGGTGTATATATGTACCGACACGAGCTTGCACAGGCGGCGACATATACATTTACCCAGACAAGCTGGGCTGGGGGAGTTACGACCGCAACATCAACTCATACTTCCAATCAATCAAATTGGACACAATACTCTGCTACCTCAACAAATATTACAGCAGGAGCTGGCGGCGTGAGCTTGACATCGACAAGCAAAGTTGCGGGGGATGACGGAGTTGCCCTCTCCGCCCTCGCGACTCCCACTACTGCATCGCTGAATTCAGGGCCTCGGGGTATCACCACAAGCCCCGACGGCACTTCGGTGTATGCGAGGTCATACGACACCATTAATATGTACTCCAGGAACACTAGCACCGGCGCCTTGACGGCGCTCGCTACCCCCACCATCGCGGCGGCGGGAGATCCTTTCGGCATCACCGTTTCCCCCGATGGCATCTCGGTGTACGCTGTGCTTGCTGGGAATGCGTCTGTCGCCATGTACTCCCGCGACACATCCACTGGCGCTTTGACTGCCCTCGGCACACCAACTATTGCAACGGAGTCGGATCCCCTTGACATCACTATTTCCCCCGATGGAACATCAGTGTATACGGTGAACAACGCTTCTAGCACAATCTCCATGTATTCCCGCGATACTTCCACTGGCGCCTTGACCGCCCTCGGCACCCCCACCATCGCGGCAGGGGATCCAACAGGCATTACCATCTCTCCCGACGGCACCTCGGTATATGTTGCGAATTACAGTGGAAACACCGTCTCTATGTATTCCCGCAACATGTCCACCGGCGCCCTCACCGCCCTCGCTACCCCCACCATCGCGGCAGGGTCATATCCATACGGTATCATCATAAGTGCTGACGGTATTTCAGTGTATGCGACGAACAATGGTGGAGACACCGTCTCCATGTACTCCAGAAACACTGGCACAGGCGCCTTGACCGCCCTCGCCACTCCGACTATCGCGACAGGGACGACACCTATAGGCCTTTTCATTTCACTTGACGGCACCTCGGTATATGTTGCGAACAACAGTGGAAACACCGTCTCTATGTACTCCAGGAACACTAGCACCGGCGCCTTGACGGCGCTCGCTACCCCCACCATCGCGGCAGGGACGAATCCAAGAGGCATTACCATCTCGCCCGACGGCACTTCGGTGTATGTGACGAACTACAACTCTGGCACCATCTCAATGTACTCCCGCAGTGCCTATGGTGGCGCGCTTGGTTTTGCGGCGGGGACATTTGCGAGTACAGAGGTTTCTTTTTGGGCGGGAGCTTCGTCGAGCGTGGGACTAGCACAAACCACAACCAACCTCAATGTTATACACCAGAGCGGAAATCTCTCCAAAATTACCACATCTGGGACAGTAAGCACGACCTCGGTTGGAGTCACTTATCCTAACGCCCTCATTTTTGGCACCGACGGCAATCTTTTCGTAGCGAACTCTGGAGGAAACACGATTCGAAAAGTCACCCCCGGAGGGACCGTCACTACTTTTGCAACAGTAGGCGCTGGCCCTAACGGCCCTGCCTTTGACGCATCTGGCAATCTCTACACAGCAAACTACGACGATAACACCGTCTCCAAAATCACCCCCGCCGGCGCTGTTACCACTTTTGCAACAGTAGGCGCTGGCCCTAGATACCTCGCCTTTGACACCACCGGCAATCTCTATACGGCGAACTATTCCTCTAGTACAATCTCTAAAATTACCCCCGCTGGTGCCACCACCACTTTTGCAACAGTAGGCGCTGGCCCTTACAGCCTTGCTTTTGACGCATCTGGCAATCTCTACACAGCAAACTACGACGCTAACACCGTCTCCAAAATCACCCCCGCCGGCGCTGTTACCACTTTTGCAACAGGATTTAATTGTCCCAGTTCCTTTGCATTTGATACAGCAGGTACCCTGCTTGTCGGAAACTATTGCGATGGCGTTATCTCCAAAGTCACCACTGGAGGAGTGACTTCAACATTCGTGACAATAGAGACCAACCCCCGCGCCTCCACTTTTGATAAGGTGTACGCTTCCTCTGGCACATTTACCTCCGCGGTAATCAATACGGGTGTGGAGTCTTACTTCTCCACGCTTGCATATACAACGACTCTAAACGGTCAAACGATTACGGTTGACGCCCGCGCTGGGAATACAGCAACTCCCGATGGCACATGGACTTCATGGCAGACAGGCATCGCAAGCGGTGGAAGCATTTCCGGACTTTCATACAATAGATACATTCAATACCGTGCGAACTTTTCTACTTCAGATACGGCAGTCACACCTACGCTCAACAGTGTGACCATCAACTACGGCCAGTACGCTTTGAGCGGAGACCTTACTTCATCCAAGTATGATACAGAAGCCACAGCAAACCTGATTTCGAATGTTCTTTGGTCTGCATCCAGCACTTCTGCTTCTGAGACAGTAAGGTTTCAAGTACGATCGTCCTCAGCCGGCACCACATGGACTAACTGGTGCGGACCGGCAACCGCTTGCGACGGCACCGACTATTTTACCGTAAGCACCGGTGTGTCAGGTGGAATTGTTTCAGGTCACCCACTTCGCTCGGACAGTAATGACAGATTTTTACAATACAAAGCGTTCCTTGCTTCAGCCGGTGGTGCCACCCCAACACTCACATCGGCTACTGTACAGTATGTGGTAAACGCGCCGCCTGTGATTTCGAACATAACGGCATCACAGGGAAGCACAGGTGCCGTAACAGTTGGTTACGATTTAGCAGATTCAGATAATGCCATTGGGAACATCGTTGATGTTACCTTGCAATACTGTACGACAAACTGTTCTGCTGGTTCGGAAGTCTGGGCGGATGCTGTGACGGTGTCGGGGAGTGTCGGCACTGGAGTAGCTTTGGGGACAGCAAGAAGTATCTCGTGGACAGCTTCCACCGACTACGCGTCGCAATACAAATCCAACACGCAAAAAATCCGAATCATCGCAGACGATCGCGATGCGGCTAATAACCTTGGATATGGTACTTCTCCGACATTTACTTTAGACACGACCGTTCCAGTTATTACCGTTTCTAAACTCGATTCATCAACAGGAGGGAATGCAGTCGGTACTATTTCCTTGACTTCAAACGACGACAGCACGCTTCAATATAGAATTTGTAATGATAATACATTTCCTTCTTCTGACACACAGGGGAACTCGTGCGCATTTACTACCCTTGCTGCAAGTCCGATTGCAACAACGACTATTGCGTGGATTCCCACAGGCGCGCCATCTCACGAATTTGCATATCTTCAAGTCCGCGATGCATACGGTAATGTGACCGCGCAGACTCTCGTTGCTCCTGCGATGCCGGCAGATTTTTCTTATAATGATGTTTCCAACACTACGACTGGGGTATATCGTGAATTTTTATCATGGGTGCCATTTGTCGCCACCACTTCATCTACTTTCGGTTCTTACAAGGTGTACCACTCACTCGATAACTTCGCGACCTCCACTCTTCTCGCAACCATCACCGATTCCTCAGTAAACTATTACCTTCACACTGTTACAACAGCGACAACTTCACTGCAGTACTACAGAGTGACATCAGTGAACGCTCTTGGAAACGTTTCGAACTTCACAGCCATCATTTCTGATATTCCGGATGGAACAGGAGGAGTGGATACAACTCCGCCACACATTCCGATTGCTGGCATCGCCACACCAACAGTAGGAAATTCGTCAGCGAATATTACCTTTAGCACGTACACCGACACCTCTCTTTCAGTCGGCGAGCTTGCGACATCAACAGTGTTCTACGCTTCATACACAGGGGCTGTTCCTGCTTCGTGCCCAGGTACTCCAAAGGTGTCTACGAATACCTACACGGTGAACCACAGCGTTTATCTTACTGGGCTTACACCGTCAACGCAGTATTACTATTGTGTCGTCGCAAGAGATATTTCTGGCAATGTGAGCGCGGCAACGACAGCTGTCGGCGGAACATTCACCACCGTGAGCGGACCACTCATTACCAATGTCACCGAGCGCGAAATTACCGACATCTCTGCGCTCATTTTTTGGAATACAAACACAAGCTCTGATTCAAAAGTATATTTTTCTGCCACATCGGCTGGGGTAAATGGCGCAACTCCGGTTAATGGATCTGTGGTTACTGTGGCCGGATCCGATGGCGCATACCAACACCAAATAGGGCTCACTGGTTTGAGCGCAGGACAGACATATTATTATAAAGTTACTTCTACTGATACTGCTGGCACCCCCATCACCACGACGAACGACAACAATGGGCAGTACTATAGTTTTGTAACCCTTCGTGACACTACCCCGCCGACTGTTTCCGGCATTGCCACACCTGTACTCTCCTCAAATGCCGCGGTTATTATTTGGCAGACAAATGAACCTTCAACTACTCAAGTGTTGTGGGGAACCGCGTCTAGCACTTATACGCGCAATACTGTTATCGACACAACAAAATCTATTTACCACATTGTGACTTTGAGCAGTGGAACATTGGACACTGGATCAGTATCGCAAGTGCTTACACCTGAAACCACTTATTATTTTGTGGTGAGATCTGCCGATGATGCTGGGAACTTGACCACTTCATCGCAAAGCACGCTTACGACTCCGGCAACAGGAAGTGTAACCATAACGACTATTAATGTAGTAAGTAGCGCAAGCTCTGGTTCGGATACAAAAGACACGACCGTTCCGATAATTTCTAATATAAAAGTATCTGACATTACACCATTTGCCGCCGTGGTGAAGTTTGATACGGATGAGGATACTGTGGGGTTTGTCGAGTATGGTGCCGCTACTACATACGGCGAGACAGCGGGCGACAAAACCATGGCAAGATCTCACACCGTAAGACTTCGCGGTCTTACTCTCGGTACCGAATACCACATCAAGGCGACTGCGGTTGATAAGTCCGGCAATGCCGGCACATCCGGAGACCAAACATTCAAGACCACATTCCTTTCAGAAAACCTGAAAGACATCGCAAACATCGAGAACATTGAAGCCTTCCAGAAAGAAATTGAAGCCGCCATTGAATCAATTCTCCCATCACTCGTACCGCCGTTTGTTTCAAAGCCGCAGGTCTTGGACATCACGGAAAACTCTGCAACCATTACATTCAAAACAAACATCAAAGCATTCCCTGTTGTCGTGTACGCGGACGATGGTTCATACGACGAAAAGAAAGACAATCCTTACACTGGTGAAATCTCGGACACCGCTAAAAAATCAGCCGAACATAGTCTTAAGCTCACTGGTCTCAAGGGTAATACAAAGTACCATATTCAAGCTCGTGCATTTTCTCTTCCGAGAGTTATCGGAAAGTCTGCCGATGTCACTTTCATTACAAAGGCATCAAAGATCGCCGGCTCTATAGTAGAACGCAAAAAGGATTCATTTACTGTAGTGTGGACGACGGATCAGCCAACTTCTTCTATCGTTGAATTTAAGAATGTAAGGTCTGGCATCATAGGGCAGAAGACCAATGAAGCGCTTCGCACATCTCACTCTATGAAGATTGAGAACCTTCCTCCTGGCACTGCGTACATAGTAAACATTTCGGGAAAGACAGAACAGGGAAATATTGCCGAAGCCGGAAGCTCGATTTCCGTTACCACATCGCGCGATGTTACACCGCCGGTGATAACAGGATTCAAAGTTGACAATGCGTTAATCCCGGGCCGAACCGACCGCATTCAAACCATCGTTTCGTGGACTACAGACGAGCCTTCAAATTCTACCGCTTACTATGAGGAAGGTACTGGCACAAAAGGAGACACGAAAGAGCTCGCGAACAAGAACTCAGAACTCACTTCGTATGTCACCAACCACGCAATCATTCTCCCAAGTTTGAAGCCGGGCACCATCTATCGCCTAAAGGTTACTTCGAGCGACGACAGCGGAAATCTCGGTTCCTTTGGCCCGCGCACTATCATCACTCCTCAACAGACCGCATCCATTACCGACATTATCTTTAAGAACTTCGAAGATTCATTCAAATTCTTGAAGAAGATTTAAAAAAAGGGGTGGTAAATAAAGACAGACAGCGCTCACTAAAATAAACCGCCATATGGCGGTTTATTTTAGTGAGTTAGTCAAGACAGTACGCACTGTACACGTATAAAAACCTATAGTACTATATACGTGTACAGTATGAAAAAGTATCAACGCGATGAAATAAAAGAAATAATCCTCTCAACCCTCCTTGTTGCGGGAGTGATCGCTATCGCTGTTACTATGCCGAATGCGGTGCAACTTTTCAAATACTTCAAACCCAAGAACACATATGATCGCACGCGCATAAAGCAGTCAGTCTATCGTCTGGAAAAACAAGGATTTATAAAAAGAAAAGATGCAGGGTATGTTCTTACGGCGAGTGGGACAAAGAAGGCAATCTATTACAAAATAGAATCTATGAAGATTGTTCGTCAAAAGGAATGGGATGGTAAATGGCGCATAGTGATGTTTGATGTTCCGGAAGAAAGGAAAATGGCTCGACGCGCAATACACAACGCGCTCAAAGAACTGGGTTGCGTACAATATCAGAAGTCTGTTTTTGTAACACCTTTTCCGTGCAAAAACGAGGTTGATTTTATAGGAGATTATTTTGGGGTACGGGGGAATATTCGAATTATTATTGCAAGTGAGATTGAAGGAGGGAAAATCCTCCGAAATGCCTTTTGCTTGTAACTCAATGTCCTACCCCATGCACACGTATAGGAACCTATAGGTTCCTATACGTGTGCATGGGGGCATGATTGGTTTGTGGTATGAATGATTGAGGGGATATTGGAGGTTGATTTTTGTGCGCCTACTAATGTATGGTATTCTGAAGAAATATGGCTGATAAAGAAAAAGATACAAAAAATTTGGCGACAGAGGCAGTTCAAGAACCTCAATCGAAAAAACTTTCGGATATTTCGATGCGCGAGGAAGAAACTCTTGCGCGCTGGCAGTCCGCGCACATTTTTGAAAAGTCGCTTGACCAAACGAAAGGAGGCGAGGAGTTTATTTTTTACGACGGTCCGCCATTTGCGACCGGTCTTCCACACTATGGGCACTTTCTTCCAAACTTGATGAAAGATGTGATTCCACGCTACCAGACGATGCGCGGACGATATGTTCGACGTGTGTGGGGTTGGGATTGCCACGGGCTCCCAATTGAAAATTTAATTGAAAAAGAGCTCGGGCTCGGGCACAAAAAAGACATAGAGGAATATGGTCTTGAAAAGTTTAACGAAGCCTGTCGCGAGTCAGTGTATCGCTATGATACTGAATGGAAAAAAATGATTCCGCGTATTGGGCGATGGGTAGATATGGAACATTCGTACAGTACGATGAATGCAAACTACACCGAGAGCGTGTGGTGGGCTTTTAAAACACTATACGAAAAAGGTCTGGTGTATCAAGGGTTCAAGTCGATGCACATTTGCCCAAGATGCGAGACGACACTTTCAAACAACGAAATCGCGCTTGGATACAAAGATATTACTGATATTTCGGTAACGATAAAATTTGAATTGGTTGATGAACCCGGTACATTTATTTTAGCTTGGACGACAACCCCATGGACATTACCCGGCAATGTCGCGCTTGCGGTAAACCATGAGGAGGAGTATGTGAAAGTTTCCGTTGGAGATGAAAAATATATTTTAGCAAATACGCGCGCGGGAATCGTGTTTGCCGGCAAAGTATATACTGTCCTCGAGCAGATTAATGGCGCTGACCTTGTTGGTAAACCATACAAACCTATTTTTGATTATTATTCGCAAGACAATACGATTAAAAATCATAAAAACGGTTGGAAAATATATGCGGGGGATTTTGTAACGATGGATAGTGGTACCGGCGTGGTGCATATCGCGCCAGCATTCGGCGAGGACGACATGGCGCTTGGTGTCCGTGAAAATTTGCCGTTTGTGCAACATGTTGCAATGGACGGCACGATGAAAAGTGAAGTGCGTGATTTCGCAGGTGCTTCGGTAAAGCCAAAAGGAGAAAAAAATGACAGCCATCAGGTGACAGACATCTTGATTATTAAACACCTCGCGCATGCAGGAGCGCTTTTTTCAAAAGAAAAAATAATTCACGCATATCCGCACTGCTGGCGTTGCGATACACCACTTTTAAATTACGCGGCAGAGTCATGGTTTGTAAAAGTGCCTGACTTAAAAGACAAACTCCTCGCAGAAAATGCAAAGACATCATGGGTACCAAAAAATATGCGTGATGGTCGTTTTGGTAAGTGGCTCGAAGGCGCGCGCGATTGGGCTATTTCTCGTTCGCGTTTTTGGGGCGCGCCTATTCCCGTATGGCAGTGTGAAAAATGCAATGAGCGCAAAGTTTTCGGCTCGCGAGAGGAGCTTTCTGAACACACAAAAAAATCCGGTAATAGATATATTGCAATGCGACACGGCGAGGCCGAGAGCAATGCGCGCGGTATTGTGAGCTCAAAGATTGACGGAAGCACTTCGTACGGCTTAACGGAAAAGGGACGTCTGTCAGCAGAAAAAGCAGGCCTCGAGCTTTCAGGAGACAAGATTGACATCATAATCACTTCGCCTTTTGCGCGTACCAAGCAAACTGCAGAAATTGTCGCCAAGGCCATTGGTCTTGATGCGCAAAAGATTATTGTCGATGAGCGCGTCAAAGAAATCGATACTGGTATCTTTGACGGAAAACCAATTGCCTTATATCGCGAACACTTCGCTTCTATAGAGGAAAAATTTACTAAGCGTCCGGAAAGTGGCGAAAACTTGCTTGATGTAAAGCGTCGTGTAATGTCACTTATATCTGAACTTGAAAACGAACATAAAGGGAAGACTATTCTGATTGTAACGCACGAATATCCGATATGGATGCTTGCTTCCGGGTCACGTGGTGCTACTGTAAATGAATCTGTCGCGATGCGCGGAGACAAAGAAGATTTTCTCGCAACGAGCGGCGTTCTTGATATAAAGTACGCGCCATTTCCGCACAATGCGGATTTTGAATTTGATCTCCATTTGCCGTACATAGATACGGTTGAAGTGTCGTGTAAATGCGGAGGGCATATGTCACGCGTGCCATATGTTTTTGACTGCTGGTTTGAGTCCGGCTCGATGCCGTACGCACAGTTTCATTACCCGTTTGAAAACAAAGAGCTTTTTGAAAAGAATTTTCCAGCAAACTTTATTGCCGAGGGTGTCGACCAAACGCGCGGATGGTTTTATTCTCTAATGGTTCTTTCCGTTGGACTTTTTGGCAAGGCGCCGTTTAAGAATGTTATCGTGAACGGAATGGTACTCGCGGAGGACGGACAAAAAATGTCGAAGAGCCGAAAGAATTATCCAGACCCGTGGGATATTTTGAATCAATACGGCGCTGATGCTGTGCGGTATTATTTGCTTTCATCACCAATTGTGCATGCCGAAGACCTCGCGTTTCTTCCGCGTGGCGTTGATGAGGTGGTGAAGAAATTTATTATGCGTTTATCCAATGTACTCTCATTTTATGAGCTTTACCGCGTAGAAGAAGACACTACAATACATACTCGCGCGCCTAATGTTCTTGACCAGTGGATACTCGCGCGCCTGAAAGAAGTTACTTGTGAAGAAACCGCGGCACTCGACGCGTACGAGATCGACCGTGCGGTGAAGCCTCTCAGTCTTTTTGTGGACGACCTATCGACATGGTATCTTCGTCGTTCGCGCGATCGATTTAAGTCTGAAGATGCGAATGACCGTGCTACCGCTCTCGCGACCACTCGCATTGTGCTTCTTGAGTTTTCAAAACTTATCGCTCCGGTAATGCCGTTTCTCGCGGACCATATTTATTTGCGCGCAGGAGGAAAAAAAGAGAGCGTGCACCTTGAAAAATGGAATGAAATGTCTTCAGTAATGTGTGCGGACCATGAAGTCGCAGTCCTTGAAGGAATGGCAGAAGCACGCCGTACCGTGTCACTTGCTCTTGAGGCGCGCGCCAAGGCGGGAATAAAAGTTCGTCAACCACTCGCGCGGCTCACGCTTAAAAATGTAGCGCTCAAAGGCAAGGACGAGTATATTGCACTCATCATAGATGAGGTGAATGTAAAAGAAATTTCGTTTGATGCTACGATTTCCCTAGACGTTATTCTCGACACAAATATCACACCCGACTTAAAACGCGAAGGGCAGTTTCGCGATTTGGTACGAACCGTGCAAGGACTCCGAAAAGAAATGAAACTCATGCGAACGGACGATATTGTTTTGAAGATAAAAACAACGACAATTGGGAAGGAGCTTGTGGAGACATTTGCTCTGGAATTAAAAAGAGTAGCGTTTATTCGCGAGATTCTGTTTACAGAAGTAAGCGGAGAAACCGTCGACATTGACGGAGTCACCTTTGTTTTTTTGATAGAGAAGTAGTGTATGTCACATCATATTTATCACACGCGTGGCGTCATATTGAGTAGTCGGCCTGCAGGCGAATCAAATCGTTTTTATAAAATTTTTACAGAAGAATTGGGGCTCGTGGGGGCCACGGCGCAGTCGGTGCGCGAAGGGAAGTCAAAGCTCCGCTATACTCTCCAAGATTTTTCCATCGTTACGATTGATTTTGTACGCGGAAAAGAAGTGTGGCGAATTGTTAGTGCTGGTGTATGGCGCCCGCTTGAAACCATAAAAAAGGACTCCATTCGCATAAAGCTCCTCGCGGGTTTTTATTCTCTTTTGTTGAGACTCCTTCACGGCGAAGGTCGTGACCAAGAACTTTTTGCAGAAATTATCGCTGTGGTGGATTTTCTGGAAAAACAAATAATTCCTCAAGAACTTACGCTTTCCTTTGAAACCCTTACTGCGTTTCGTGTGCTCGTGCATTTGGGTTACGCGGATGCCAAGGGTTTCGACAATTTCTTGAGCCCTGCCCCGTATTCTTTGGATCTTTTGCTCCAGTTTGAAAAGATTCGCTCAAAAGTGCTTACGCAAATCAACGATTCGCTGAGTGCTTCACACCTTTAGACATGGTATAATAGCGAGATGTCAGACGATGTAAAAGATAAAATTGCAGAGCTCGAAAAGGAGCTTTATTCGAAAGATTTTAAAACACATGTAGCAGAGGATATTGTGCCGCAAAAAAAAGCACCACAAGCTTCTGTGTGGGGCGATGTGGGTGTGGTAACTTCATTTTTAGATAAAAGACTAAGCTCTGAGGAAAAACATCATATAATGAAAAAATTTGTTAAAATCTCCGCAAGTTTTTTCGTTATAGCGGCAATTGTTTCAGGGTTTATTTGGTGGCGTGGCGCGAATATCATTTCGGGAGAAAATATTGCGATTGATATCGCTACACCTTTTACTGTTGCTGGTGGGGATTCGTTTGAAACAAAATTTACAATAACCAATAACAACAAAGTTCCGGTTGATATGGCAACACTTTTTGTGGAATATCCTGCCGGTTTTTACTCTGTCGGAGACAATACCGAGCTTCCACGCATCTCAAAAGACCTAGGAAGTATCGCATTAGGTCAATCTGTTACTATGAGTGTAAGTACCCTTTTGTATGGTGAGAACAACACAAATAAAGAAGTATCCCTGACACTCGAGTATCGCATGGCGGGTTCAAATGCAGTACTTAAAAAATCAAAAACGTATTTGATAAAAATCGCATCATCACCGGTTAATGTAAAATTACAGATGCTCAAAGAGGTTAGTTCTGGGCAAGAGATCAACCTTATCGTAGACATTGCTTCAAACAGCAAGGACCCAATAAGTACACTTGTTATTTCCGCAGCGTACCCTGCTGGCTTTAGTTTTCTAAGCGCCGACCCCGCACCTTCGTACTCCACGAATACATGGAGTTTTGCAGGTCTTTCTCCTCAAGAAAAACGCACCATAAAAATTCGCGGAGTTATTGAAGGACAAGAAAATGAGGAAAAGGTGACAAAGATTTCTCTTGGAATCCCGAGCACGAAAGACGAGCGTCTTATTGGTGTTGTGTACAATGCAACCACCGAATCCAGTATCATCATGAAGTCTGTTTTGGGAATTGATCTCGTCGTAAATAACAACCGCGTACAGAACAATGTTGCATCCCTTGGTAAAGGCGTGAAGGTTGAGGTATTTTGGCAGAATAACAATCCTACCAGAGTTTCTGATGCGGTAATCGAAGTTAAATTAAAAGGGGTGATACTTGACCGGTATTCCATATATGCATCAGGCGGCGGTTTTTATCGGTCGGTGGACAACACTATTGTGTGGGACAAAACAGGTGCCAGTGAGCTGGGGTCCCTAGATCCTGGCGCACGCGGTGCCGTAAGTTTTAGTTTTTCTCCAATTTCACTCGGTGTTGATGCATCTCGCATTGTAAAAAATCCGCAAATGATTTTTGAAGTGCGCGCAACCGCTCGGCGTATTTCAGAGGCGAGCGCTTCCGAAGACATCACGACATTTGCAACACGCAGTGTAAAGTTTGAAACAGATTTGCGTGTTCTTGCTCGCGGACTCTATTTTTCTGGACCATTCGAAAACACTGGTCCGGTTCCGCCACAGGCAGACAGAGAAACAACATACACAATATTGCTGTCAATACGCAATTCATCAAACAACGTTTCAAATGCGCTGGCAAAAACAACATTGCCTATTTATGTGAAGTGGCTCGGTAGGGTTTCTCCGGACGGCGAGGGTATTACCTATAATGAAAGTACTAGAGAGATAACATGGAATGTTGGGCGCATCCAAACTGGTGGAACACGCGACGCAGCATTTCAGATTTCATTTTTGCCAAGCGTGAGCCAGATTAACAGTGCTCCGTTCCTAATGGGAGATACATTTTTGACAGGGACTGATGATTTCACAAAGACCGAGATAAGTGACAAAAAGGCGGCTTTGACGACTCATATTTCATCAGATCCGCAATTTAGCCCAAATGACGCAAATGTGGTAAATTAGAAAGTAACAAAAAAGATGGAAAAGAAACCATACCCTAAAGACATGATGGAAAAACTTGTGTCGCTTTGTAAGCGGAGAGGCTTTATTTATCAAGGGTCCGAAATCTATGGTGGGCTCGCGGGAACGTACGACTACGGACCACTTGGTACCGCTCTAAAAAACAATATCAAGAATCTCTGGTGGAAAATGTTTGTTGATGGTCGTGACGACATGTATGGCATGGACGCGTCTATTCTCATGAACCCGCGCGTATGGGAAACAACAGGGCATGTTGCCGGTTTTGCCGACCCGCTTGCCGAGTGCACAAAATGCAAAAAGCGTTTTCGTGCAGACCAACTCGAGGATAGAAAAAAGTGTCCCGCCTGCGGCGGAGCGCTTGGCGCGGAACGACAATTTAACATGATGCTCTCGACGCGCGTTGGGGCGATGGAAGACTCTTCATCTATCTCGTATCTTCGACCAGAGACGGCGCAAGGAATGTTTGTGAATTTTAAAAATGTAATGGACTCGTTTCATCCAAAGATACCGTTTGGCATTGGGCAAGTCGGAAAAGCGTTTAGGAACGAAATCACACCGCGCGATTTTATTTTTCGTTTGCGCGAGCTCGAGCAGATGGAGGTGGAATACTTTGTAAAAGAAAGTGACTGGGAGCGTGCATTTGAAGAGTGGCGTGTGGCAATGGGAAACTGGATTGATGTTGTAGGTATTGACCGCGCGCGTACGCACGAGGTGGAGATAGAAGACCGCGCGCACTATTCAAAACGCACCATTGATTTTGAGTTTGACTACCCATTCGGACAAAAAGAATTATACGGTCTCGCATACCGCACCGACTTTGACCTCTCTCGTCATTCCGAGGCAAGCAAAGTGGATTTGTCATATCGCGACGAGGAAGCTGGAGAAAGGTTCATCCCGCACGTTATCGAGCCGTCGTTTGGTCTTGATCGCACGATGCTCGCAGTGCTTCTATCTGCGTACACAGAAGACACAATGGGTGCAAAAGAAGAAAGCGAACCGCGAGTATTCTTGAAATTTCACCCTCGTGTCGCTCCCATCAAAGCCGCCGTATCACCGCTTCTTAAAAACAAACCGGAACTCGTCGCAAAAGCACGCGAGATATATGTAATGCTTAAAAAAGAAATTCCACAAATAATGTGGGACGACAACGGCAATGTCGGCAAGCGCTACAGACGACAGGATGAAATTGGCACACCGTTTTGTATTGTGATTGATTTTGATACTTTGGGCGAAACTCCGGAGCACAAAGATACTGTAACTGTCCGCGACCGCGACACGGGCGAGCAAGAGCGCCTAGTAATTAGTGAATTGACAAATTACTTAAAAAACGCTATAAAGTAGCGAGAGTTTAGTGTTTGGTTTTTCCTTCGTCCCTCAACAACTTTTGGAGATACGCAATGAAACTTGCCCTTCTTACTTTTTCACTGTGTGTGCTGTTTGTCATCGCGGCGGTAACTCAATCCGACTTGAGATTTTTTGTACCCGCCGCTTCCATAGGTCTACTGGCGCTCTTCATGGCTTACTATGACGGTAAAGGGCAAATACTTACCGAAAAAGAGATGGGAAATGTAATTTATGCTGTCGAGTGTGACATGATACTTGGCAAACGCGATGTCGTGATTGTCCGCACCAAGACGGGTAAACTTCGGGCATGTATTAGTCCTGAAAATGGATTTGACCTATTTGCTATAAAAGGAGACAGGGAAAGATTTCTTGTCCCGAAAAACAGATAATTTCAATTGCTATTGTATTCAAAACGGCTCGAGCAATCGAGCCTTTTTTATTTTGGTCATTTTCCTCTTGTTACCTATTTGTTCCTATAGGAACAAATAGGTAACAAGAGGAAATTCATAAAATGCTGTTAGGGAAGATTTTGTGCTAGACTGCCACAATATGAAATTCAAGAAAAAAGTATTGCCAAATGGTCTTCGAATGATTGCAGTGCCAATGGCGGATAATCCCACTGTAACTGTGCTCGTGCTTGTCGAGACCGGCTCAAAGTATGAAACGAAATCAAAAAACGGCTTGTCGCATTTTCTCGAACATATGTGTTTCAAGGGCACGACCAATCGCCCCAACACGAGCGATCTCGCAAAAGAGCTCGACACACTCGGGTGCGAATATAATGCATTTACTGGACAGGAGTTTACGGGCTACTACGCAAAAGGAAAGGCCATGGATTTTTCAAAACTTCTCGATGTTGTTTCAGACCTGTACATAAACCCTCTGCTCAAAGAAGATGAAATAGAAAAAGAAAAGGGAGTGATCGTAGACGAGATAAATATGTACGACGACATGCCGATGCAAAAGGTGCATGAAGTATGGATGAATCTTCTCTACGGTGATCAGCCAGCAGGGTGGACTATTACTGGCGAGCGCGATGTGGTGCGCGGTATGTCTCGTAAAGATTTTGTGGAATATCGCAAGACACACTATGTGGCGAGCGCAACGACCGTGATAGTTTCCGGTCCTGTGTCGACCGTAAACGCTTTCAAAGAGATCACTAAAAAATTTAAAGGAATTGCCAAGAATAAAAAGGGTGGAAAGAAAAAAACACGCGATACGCAGTCGAAGCCCAGTGTCGCGGTGCGGTTTAAAGAAACCGACCAAACACATCTTGTTCTCGGGGTTAGATCGTTTCCCATTTATGATAAACAAAGCCCGATTTTATCCGTGCTTAGCGGGGTGCTTGGGAGCGGTATGTCATCACGGCTTTTTCGTAAGATTCGGGACGAAATGGGAGTAGGGTATTATGTGAGCGCTGGAAACAGAGCGTCGACCGATAGTGGATATTTTGCAGTGTCTGCAGGCGTTGCGAACAATCGTCTCGAAGAAGTTTTACGCGCCATTCTTGCCGAGCTTGCGAGCCTTAAAACTGACCTAGTGCCTGCAGACGAGCTTGCAAAAGTAAAAGAGCATTTGGTGGGGATGATGTATCTCGGGTTAGAGTCCTCTGACGACCTTGCGGAATATTACGGTACACAAGAAGTGCTTCACCGTGAAATACGCACCCCAAGAGATCGTGAGCGCCTTATCCGCGCTGTGACAGCAGAGGATGTACGTAGAATCGCTCGTAAGATTTTTGTAGAGAAAAACCTAAACCTTGCGCTCATCGGTCCTACAAAGGACAGTGGGACACTTAAGTCGCTTCTTAAACTCTAGTCTTCTTTGTGTTATAATGCTCACATGAAAGGTCAGGAAAAAGATACGGTTATTTCTATTACCGCCGGTACCGTTGTAAAATCTATCGCCATTCTTTTGGGCGCGTGGGTACTATGGATTTTGCGTGATCTTGTGATGGTTATCGTCACGTCGGTTATTCTTGCTTCATCTATTGAGCCGGGAATCAAGTTTCTTTCACGTTTTCGCATCCATCGTATCCCAGCCGTGCTTGCTATGTATGTTGGTATTGCGGGGTTATTTTTCAGTCTAATTGTAGGATTTGTTCCACCAATCATAAACGAGGCATCGGATATTGCTCAAAAACTCCCCAGCATAATAAAGTCTGTTGATAAAAACGTTTTAGGTGATAAAAATATTTTGTCTAATGCTTTTTGGGGTGACAACAAAGCGACCGCTTCCTCTGTAAATCCAGCACTCGAAGATTTGTTCGGCAAAATTTCCGGTGGGGGTACTACACAACAAGGGGTGCTTGGCGCCGCTGGCGCAATATTTGGAGGTATATTTAGTTTTGTGCTTATTGTTGTTCTTTCATTTTATTTTGCGATGCAAGAGCGCGGTATTGAAAATTTTTTGCGTATTATTATTCCGTTTGGAAACGAGGAGTACGCAATAAATCTGTGGGAACGTTCAAAGGCGAAGATTGGAAAATGGATGCAAGGGCAATTACTCCTCGGCGTCCTTATCTTTGTGCTTGTGTATCTCGGGCTAACTATTTTTGGTGTGCCGTATGCGATGTCCCTCGCTCTTCTTGCCGGTATTTTGGAAATTATTCCAGTGTTTGGGCCAATTCTTGCCGCAATCCCGGGTGTTATACTGGCTGCTACTGTTGGCGGGCCTACACTCGCAGCTGTTGTCGCTGGATTTTATCTCCTTGTTCAGCAGTTTGAAAGTCATCTTATTTATCCTTTGGTTGTACGAAAAGTCGTTGGTGTCCCCCCAATCCTTGTTATCCTTGCACTTATCATAGGCGCGCAACTTGGTGGATTTTTGGGAATCCTTATCTCTGTACCCGTTGCCGCCGCCATTATGGAGCTTGTGGAAGACATAGAGCGCAAAAAAGGGATGCTTGTTTAACTCTGTTTTGCTTACGAGTCCCGTCGAGAGGTTTCTCCGTAGGTCTATCAAAATAAAAGCAAACAAATAATCGTCTAAATAATAACTATGGCTGATTTTAACAACAAAACTTCTAACGGGATGAGTGAAAAAAAATTTTATATTACCACGTCTCTTCCATATATGAATGCACGGCTTCATATTGGGCATGCGTATGAGTTTGTGCTCACGGATATTTTGGCTCGGTATCATCGTGGAATAGGGGACAAAACATTCTTGCTTACCGGTTCGGATGAACATGGTGACAAAATCGTCCGCGCGGCACAAAAAGATGGAACGGGAACTCAAGCATTCGTAAACAAAAATGTCAGTAGCTTCAAAGAACTTTTAAAGAAACTCGCAATTTCGAACGATATGTTCATTCGTACGTCTGACCAAGAACATCATTGGCCGGGAGCGCAAAAATTGTGGCGATCACTCGAGGAAGCTGGCGATATTTACAAAGGCACATACAAAGGTCTGTATTGCGTCGGATGTGAAGCCTTTGTTACGGAAAAAGAGCTTGTCAACGGAAAATGCGTTCACCACGACACCGCGCCCGAACACATCGAAGAAGAAAATTATTTTTTTAGACTTTCAAAATACGGTTTGGAGATAAAACGACTCATTGAAGAGGGCATTTTAAAAATTTCTCCACACTCAAAAGTGAATGAAATGGTTGCGCTCATCGTAGGGTCTTCTGGAGAAAGCGTTTTGGGTGATGTGAGTATTTCACGACCAGAGCGAGCAATCCCATGGGGAATTCCAGTGCCAGGTGACCCTACACAAGTTATGTACGTATGGTGCGATGCTCTTTCAAATTATATTTCCGCTCTTGGCTACGGGTCAGGAAATGAAGAAAAGTTTAAAACTTTTTGGCCGGCAGATATTCAGGTTATTGGGAAAGATATTGTCCGATTTCACGCGCTCCTGTGGCCTGCATTTCTTCTCTCAGCAAAACTTCCGCTTCCGCGCGAGATTTTTGTTCACGGGTTTATTACTTCAGGAGGCAAAAAAATGTCGAAATCAATTGGTAATGTATTGGAGTCAGACGATTTTATAAACGAGTATGGCGTTGACGCGTTACGTTATTATTTTGCGCGCGAGTTATCTCCAACGGAAGATGGAGATTTGACTCGTGAAAAATTTAAAGAAGCTTACAATGCAAACCTAGCAAATGGGTTGGGCAATTTGGTTTCGCGCACACTCAAAATGTCTGAGCAATATTTCGAAGGCCATGTTACTGGCGACACATCTAGTGTTCCCGCTATTCGAACAAAAATTTCCGCCGTAGAAACATCTGGGGATATTGCTGGGTTGAACATTCCGTACATTATTACGAACGATATCCTTCCACGCTATCATGCTCACATGAGCGCGAATGAGATAAACAAAGCTGCGGATGTAATTTGGGAGCTTATTTCACATCTTGACCAATTTGTCACCGACTACGAGCCATTTAAACTCGTAAAGACAGACAAAAAAGCCGCCAAGAACATTATTTGGGGGCTTTTGTACGGTCTTCGCGAAGTTGCCCAAATGCTTACACCGATGATGCCAGACACCTCCGAAACTATCCTCAAGTTAGTAGAGGCTTCTCAGGATGGAGACGAGTTGGTTTTTTCTACGAAAGTTCTTGAGGCTCCTCTATTTAAACGAAAAGAATAAAATCACCTTTTATTAAAATGTCAATCGTTCCCCCTCGTTCCCCCTCGTTCCCCATGTTCTTCGACATCCATGCGCATGTGAATGACACGCGTTTTGATGAAGACAGAAACGACGTGCTTGCGCGAATGCGCGAGAGAGGAGTTTTTGCGATCATGGTTGGTACTGACTATAAAAGCTCGCAGGAAGCGACAACGATGTCGTCATTTATGGAGAACGGAGTGTATGCATCTATCGGTGTGCATCCTATTGATGATCGTGATGAAAAATTCCGCGAACCATTTTTCGCAGATCTTGCCACTTCTCCTCGTGTTGTTGCTGTGGGTGAGTGCGGGTTTGATTACTCGCGCCTTAGCGATGTTTCAGACATCGCCGTGGAAAAAGCACGCCAGCGCGAGCTTTTTGAAGCGCAGATTGATTTTGCGCTCGAGCAAAATTTACCGCTCATGATTCATTGTCGCGACAGCGACAAAGCTGTCGCTGATGCTCACAGAGATGTCCTCGCCATTTTGACCGCAAAGAAAAAAGTTGTAGGAGAAAGATTGAGAGGGAATATACATTTTTTTTCACAGACTATTGATATAGCGCGCGAGTATTTTGCGCTCGATTTCACCATTTCATTTACGGGAGTGATTACTTTTTCACACGAGTACGATGAGGTCGTGCGACTTGCTCCGCTCGACAAAATAATGTCCGAAACCGACTGCCCATATGTCTCTCCAGTGCCATACCGAGGCAAGCGAAATGAACCCATTTATGTGGAAGAAGTGGTAAAAAAAATAGCTGAAATTCGAGGCGAGGATTTTGAGACCGTACGCGCAACCCTCGTCCAAAACGCTATCCGAACCTTCAACATTACCCCATAGGTCGGACCTATATATTTTTTGACTTACTGCTCTTGTTCTGGTAGGATACACGAGTTACTAGGTTAATTAAAAAAATATGAATCATAATGAACACACGGAGCCTCGCATTTACGAGCTAGGCTACCATCTCGTTCCAACGCTTGCAGACGGGCAAATCCCGAAAGCATCGGGAGCCGTGCGTGGTATGATTGAACGGATTTCCAAAGGTATTATTGCCGAGGAATTACCCGTATTCATCGACCTCGCCTATCAGATTGTGAAAACAATCGACCACAAGAATAATCGCTTTAACGATGCCTATTTCGGGTGGATTAAGTTTGAAGGATCTCCGGCAGGAATCGCGGATCTCGAAGAAGGTCTCAAGAAAGACGAAAACGTACTCCGTTATCTCATTGTAAAGACTGTTCGCGAGAATACATTTATTGCAAAAAAGTTTGCTTCCGCGAAAGTGAAAGCGTCAGAAGAAGAGACAGTAGTCGTCACAGAAGAAATGCCAGTTGTGACGCCGGCAAAAGATGCGCTGGACAAAGCTATTGAAGAATTGGTAAAATAAAATTATGTATATCAACAAAGCAATGGTGTATGGCAATTTGACACGCGACCCGGAAATGAAGGCACTTCCGTCTGGACAGCAAGTGACAAACTTCAGCCTTGCAACCAATCGTGTTTGGAAAGATAAAGTAGGCGCAAAGCAGGAGAGTGTGGACTATCACAATATCGTGATGTTTGCCAAGCTCGCAGAGCTCGCTCACCAGTACTTGAAAAAGGGTTCCTCTGTGTTTATCGAGGGTCGTATGCAAACTCGAAGTTGGGATGATGCAACAGGCAAGAAGTATCGCACAGAGATAGTGGCCGACACGATGCAGTTTGGTCCGCGTGCTTCTGGGGCTCCCGCATCTGGTGGTTACACACCATCTTCATCAAAAGCCACAAAGGCAAACACCCCAGAGCCTCTTGAAACCATTGAATATCCGCAAGAGGACATTAATCCTGACGACATTCCATTCTAATTATGAAAAAAAATACTCAATGCCATTTTACGGCAAACAATATAACGCTTATTGACTACAAAGATATTGATATCTTGAAAAAGTTTCTTACTCCGCATGCGCGTATGATTGGAGGCGGCCGTACCGGCGTGTGCGCAAAGCACCAGCGTCAGCTCGCAGCCGCAGTGAAGCGAGCGCGCTTTATGGGGCTTCTTCCGTTTGTTGCTAGGTAAAAATAAAAAGCAGAAAAAAACCCCGCCTGTCAGCTGACAGGCGGGGTTTTTTTCTGCTTTTTATTTTTTATCCACCCGCTCCGCGTATTCTCCTGTTTCAGTGTTCACGCGAATTAGGTCGCCTTCATTGATGAACATTGGCGTGTTTATTGTCGCGCCGGTTTCAAGTACGACTTGTTTAGAACCACCTTGGACAGTGTTCCCGCGTACGGCAGGCGCCGCTTCTTTGACCACGAGGTCCACTTTTATGGGAAGGCGAATATCTATGATGCGCTCCTCAAAGTTCATTGCGTCAACGATTGAGTTGGTCTTGAGGAAACCTTCTTTCCCTCGAAGGATATCTTGCTTTAGCGAAAAGCGATTTGCAGGCTCCTTTGGGTCGCAAAACCACGACTCACCTCGGCTAGTGTAGAGGTACTTTACCGGCTTCAGCTCAATGTCCGCTTTTTCAACTTTGTCGGATGAATGAAAGCTTACTGGAATTACTCGACCAGACAATAAACTCCGCAATTTAGTTTGATTCTGTGGCTTGCGTTGCTGGGTGCGAGCAACATGTGATTCTAGGACTTCGTACGGCTCGCCCTGATACACGATACATTTTTTCGCGGTAATTTCATTGTATTCAAGCATAGTCTGCCCATTCTACTCGTTTTTAAGCAAATTGCAACGGCGATACGAATACGCCCTAATAGTTATCTACACTCCTTGCTTCCTTTATGAATTATAGTGTATAATGAGAGTTAAGAACCTCGAAGATTAAAACAGAAGGGTTTTGTTAACTGTTGCCCCTGTGGAGAGTGTAGTTTTTACTCAGTTAATATTAAAAGAAAAGCATTATAAATAATAATATGAAAAACAAAAAAGTAAGTATCATTTCCATCGCCCTAGGTGTGTTTTTTGCAGCCGTTATAGCTCAAGCTGCTACGACAATTGGTCTTAATATCAGTACCGATGGCAGTATCACTGCAAGCAGCACAACAAACCAGCTTGTGTTAGGTATTTCTCCTGCTACGGTTACCATTACCTCCACAGCCCCCGCAGCTGCACGTACATACACCTTGCCGGACAATGCATCTGCAAGTGTAAACTTTGTATTAGCTCCAGTCTCCTCAACCTCAACAGAAGCATTATTTTCAAGCGCTACGGCAGGAGCACCGGCTTTCCGCGCAATTGCGCTTACTGATTTGCCTACGCAAACAGGAACTAGTAGTATTGCTATGTCAAATTCTCCAACTTTTGTAACACCAACACTTGGTGTCGCTGCAGCTACCTCAATTGCGATTGGTGGTGGTACCGCGGTTACAAGGATTTCCGTTTACGCGCCAAGTTTGACACCAGCAGCTACCGCAGCTACCATTCAAACAGTAGAACAAACATTTACTGTAACTGGCCTTACCACGGCAGATAAGGTCTTTGTAAATGGTCCGGCACCGACTGCTCTCTGCGCAGCTACGACATTTAGAGTTTCTGCGGCAGACACTTTGGCGGTTGGTTTTACGGTATTGACCGCAGTAGCATGTACCCCCGCAGCTGGAGTGTATAATATCGTAGCGATCCGAAACTAAGGCAAGCTTATTAATTATTAGCAATTAAGTATTATGCCTATGTATAAAAAAACAAAGCTCCTTCTTGTAGTGCTTGCGTTGCTTATCTTTCCTACGGTTGGCATTGCGGCCACAAATGATTTTGTTGCCAACAGCAATATCACGGTATCCGGAGTAACATTTGGCTCAATTACGGCTGATATGCTTATCCTCAGTGGCTCTACTGCCGAAAGCTGGCTGTTTAATAGCGGTGCTTTTAGCGCCACTAACCCAGGATCGGCGTTTCAGGTTGGGTCATCAGACAGCGCGGTTAAGTCTATTCAAGTGAGCCAGAGTGGCAGTACCCTTGTCTGTAGTGAAAATACCATTCCGGGAACATCATACGCCACTTTGCCAACAGCATCAGGGACATACACCATAAGCCCATCCGCGACTACCGCGTGCACGAGTTTGTGTACGGCACTTTCTAACACTGCTTCGTACAATGCCTTCCCGACGTGTGGAGCACTCAGTTGTAGTGCTGGATATCAAATATCAGGCTCTGGCGCGGGTGCTACCTGCGTTGCTAACCCCGGCGGGGTGGCGATGTTGCCAGCTTGTGGCGCAGGGTATAAATTGTCCGCTACTCTTAGTTGTGTACCTATTACTGTTTCTAATGTTAATATGATTCCCGGTTGTATGCCCGGTTACAAATTTAGTACAACTACAGGTCAGTCTTGTGGCACGAGTGGCACTGTCGCACCCTCTGATGGGTCACGCGATGGTATACTGTCTGCTGTTTTTATAAAAAACTTATCCTTCCGTATGTCGTCAGATGATGTGCGCCGACTTCAAGCACTCCTTGCCTCCGACAAGGAGGTGTACCCAGAAGGACTTGCTACGGGCTACTATGGGGCACTTACTAAAAAGGCGGTTGGGAAATTCCAAATTAAGCACGGCGTCGTGTCCTCATCCGAAGCACCAGGGTATGGTATGGTGGGTCCTCTGACACGAGCAAAATTGCTGGTGGTTTTTGGGAAATAAAGTATTGCTGTCGCTCGGCTCCACAGCAAAAAAATCACCCCGCCTATCAACTGATAGACGGGGTGAATTTTAATGTAGGACCGAGATGCTTTGATACTATTCCACTTCTTTTAGTTTTGCGCGAATTTCTTTTAGAATTGTCGCGCGAACCGCTTTGTTTTCTTTGTCCGCGAGGAAGATGCACGCCGAATCATATCCGCGCCCGACTTTGATGTCGCCGTAAGCATACGAAGAGCCGGACTTTTGCAAGATTTCAAATTTTTCTCCAAGACCCAAAATTTCGCCTTCTTGCGAAATGCCTTTGCCGTGCATAAGATCAAACTCTGCTTGTTTGAATGGTGCCGCAACTTTATTTTTGATAACCTTCACGCGTGTACGGCTACCGACGACATCGTCACCTTTTTTGATTTGCGCGATACGGCGTATGTCGAGACGAACCGAAGTATAAAATTTAAGCGCCTTACCGCCCGGCGTTGTTTCAGGATTGCCAAACATTACGCCAATTTGCATACGGATTTGGTTGATAAAAATAACAATAGTCTTTGACTTTGCAACTATTGCGGTTAACTTGCGAAGCGCTTGGGACATCAGACGCGCTTGTTTGCCCACATGGTGCGCGCCCATGTCGCCTTCTATCTCATCTTTTGGGGTAAGTGCCGCAACAGAGTCAATAACGATTACGTCCATTCTTCCCGAACGCACAAGACTCTCCACTATTTCAAGAGCTTGTTCTCCGTTATCGGGTTGCGAAATGAGAAGCTCATCCACGTTCACACCAAGCTTCTTTGCGTATTCAGGGTCCATCGCATGCTCTGCGTCAACGAATGCACAAATACCACCAAGTTTTTGCGCTTCAGCAACCACGTGAAGTGTGAGCGTTGTTTTTCCAGAAGACTCTGGTCCAAAAATTTCGATGATTCGCCCGCGAGGAAGCCCTCCCACGCCGAGCGCATAGTCGAGACCTATTGAACCAGTCGAGATTGCGTCGATACCCACCTTTGGCTTGTCTCCAAGCTTCATAATGGCGCCTTCGCCAAACTTTGCCTGAATAGCCTTGATTGTGTCCTCGATATTTGCTCCCATCTCTTTTTTTTCGCTCACTTTCTTTTTTACTAATACCATAATATTTTAAATTGAATTAATTGGTGTTGTTGCTTGTGTTGTTGTCGCGGTCGTCGTCCCCGTACCCATTCTATATTCCATATTCGATATTCCAGATTCTATCAGCACTATTTCTAGCGTTTTTTCCACGGTCCGCGCATAATTATCTTTAGCTGTAACTCTTATTATATTATACCCCCGAGCGAGTATCAATCGGCTGTGAAAGTTCCCATTGAGGTCAACAGGAGTTGGAGCATCATTGACAGTGAGGTTGTTTGCATGGACAGCTTTACCCAAAATGGTAATTGCCGGAGTTGTTGTTGAAAACCCGTTTTCTGGGCTTAGAATTACAATTCTTGGTCCGCGGATAAAATCATTTAGCACGAAATAGGAATAGCCGATGATTATTGCGACCCCGATGCCACCGAGGCCCCACTTTATCAGCTTGCGTATGTCCGTGTTCTCTTGCATGTTGCTCACTCAACCGAATTGCCGGATTTTTCAAGAACTTCCCTTGGCTTTGCGCCGTCTCCAGCACCGATGACATTGCGTTCCTCGAGCATATCCATGAGACGCGCGGCGCGCGCGTAGCCCACCTTGAGGCGCCTCTGAAGGTACGAAGTCGACGCTTTCCCAGCCTCAATAACAATCATTCGCGCATCTTCGTACAAATCATCATCATCGCTCTTTCCGCCTTCGTCAAACGAAGAGCTAAATAGTGAGTCCCGCTCGGTGCTAATGCTCCCGCTTGATAGATTGATTTCGTCCGGAATTCTGTCTGAAGTTAAATTTGCGAGGTATTTCACTACAGCCTTCACTTCGGTTTCGGACATAAACGCCGACTGAATGCGTGTTGGCTTGGACATCTCTCCCGATATATAGAGCATATCACCAGCACCAAGCAGTTTCTCTGCGCCGGAAGCATCCAAAATAGTGCGCGAGTCTATTTGTGAAGAAACCTGAAGCGCGACACGAGCGGGAATGTTTGCTTTGATGAGACCGGTAATGACATTTACCGACGGACGCTGAGTCGATAGGATAAGATGAATACCCACCGCGCGGCTCATTTGCGCAAGGCGTACGATCGCGCTTTCAAGCTCGCGTGGGTATGCTTGCATAATGTCAGCGAGCTCGTCGATGATAATGACAATATATGGTAGTCGCTCTGGCATTTCTGCATCCGTTTTTGCCCCAACTTTTGTTTTCTTTAGTGCCGGCTCGAGGATATTTTTATGGTATGAAGAAATATCACGCACTGATTCGGACTCCAATATATTGTATCGTCGGTCCATTTCTTTTGCCGCCCACTTTAGGGAGAGAATAGCTTTTTTAGAATCTGTAATGACTGGTGTTAAAAGGTGTGGGATTTTGTTGTAGAGGGTTAGCTCGACACGTTTTGGGTCAATCATAATGAAGCGCAAATTTTCTGGGGCGTTTCTATAAAGGAGCGAGTTCACAATGGCGTGAATGGTAACCGATTTTCCCGAGCCGGTCGCGCCGGCGATGAGCACGTGCGGCATTTTTGCGAGGTCTGCAAAGTAGAGTTTGCCGGACACTCCGCGCCCAAGTCCTAGGAGGAGATGCTTTGATGAATTTTGGAATTCTTCCGAACTAAAGAGCGTCTTTAGTCCGACTACAGTTTTTGTGGAGTTGGGCACCTCGATGCCGACGAGCGATTGTCCGGGGATTGGCGCTTCGATACGGAGCGGGTGCGCGGCGAGCGCGTACGAAAGTTCATTTTGAAGACCCACAATGCGTGAAAGTTTTACTCCTTCAGCTGGCTTGAGTGCATAGCGGGTGACCGATGGTCCGATAGATACTTCGTCCATCTCGACCGTGATACCGTACTGCGAGAGCGTGCGTTTGATGATGTTCGCATTCGCTTTGATGTCACCGACTCCGGGCTTGCCTCGGTCGCCTTCAAAAATCGAAAGCGGTGGAGGGGTGTACGCTGTGTTCATCACATGGTTGAGTGGCATTCCTTCAACTATCATGTCATCTTTACTCTCTTTTATTTTCCCAACTGCCTTCGTAGTTTTTGGGGAATGTTCTTCCTCAACTTCTTTTTTTACTTCCTTCGGTTCTTCGGGCACCACACCTCTTATTTGTTCGTCTGCAAGCTCAGTTTCTTCGTACTCATCATCGCCTCCTTTTTTTCTCCAAAAAAGGAGCGCGCTAAAGTTTGGACGCGCATTGAACATTATCAGAAACGAGATAGCGAGGAATGCAATGAGGAAAAGTGTCGCGACATATGTATCAAAAAGTTTAACAAGAGGAATAGAAATAAGTTGCCCGAGGATTCCGCCGGAGGAGTCTCCAGAAAAGATATTCACCAGTCCGAGGATAGAAAAAAGAAAAAGAAACGCGCCAAGGCTTGCCGTGACCGCAATGTTTGGTCGCGACTCTCGAAAAAAAGAAACACCGAGTAGAAAGAGAAGAAGGGGGAGTGCAAAGTATCCGACACCAAGAAGATACTCAAGTCCGCCGTAGATTGATTGTCCAAGAATCCCCGCCTTACCAAGTGGTGCTACGGAAAAAAAGATACCGATCACGAAAAAAAGAATAGCAATAACACTGTGCCTTGTTTCATCTGAAAGTCCGCCGAGAAATGAGATACCGCTAAATAAAGAACTTTTTTCTTTAGAATCCTTACCTACCTTCTTGGGAGATTTCTCGTCATTCTTTCTGCGTCCGTTTCGTTCTTTCTTTGACATATAATATTTATATATAGTAACAGATAATAGCTTTACTCCAAAGGGTTAATTCATAAAAGACAATTACAATCATTGACTTTGTTCAGATGTCAGTTATATAATGGACAAACATTACGAAGTTCGCAATAAAGGACACTAAAAGGACATATAATGGACTACAAAAAAGACATTAAAGACATTGGACTCACTAGCCACAGAGCCCAGAATGGAATGGAGACTTTTGGTATTACACTATCAAAAAAGTGTGAACGCCTTGCGACAGCTGTGTACCTCGTTACCAACTTTCTCTCGGACACAGAACCACTTAAATACCGGCTCCGAACATTATCGATTGACTTTGTCCGAGACGCTTTTTTTGTAAAAAATAGCAGTCGACCAACCGAACCCAATGTCCTTGAAGGACTGCGTGCAAACATACTCGAAACCCTATCTCTTTTAGAGCTAGCATTTGTAGCAGGTCTCGTATCCGAGATGAATTTCACTATTTTGAAGAGGGAATATGCTTCGCTTCGAGATGCTGTTGAAGTTAAAAGAGTATCGCGCGAATCACATAGCGACAGTATTTTAGGTGTCAATTTCTTTGCTCCACAGTTTCGAGCGGGATCTTCTACTGAACCATCCGCAACTAACACCTTTTCTAAAGGACATTCTATCGGACAAACTCCCAACACAATGTCCGATAGTTCCTCAAGGTCTGACCTTAAGAAACTTGCGCCAAAGGTCGGACCTTTATTTGCATCCACACATCGCAATCGTGCTACCACGGACATCGCTAAAGAATCCCGTCGTAGCAACATTTTAAAACTAATAAAGGACAATCGAGAAGTTACTATAAAGGACATTGCCTCACGTTTCCCGGAGCTTTCCGAAAAAACTATTCAACGAGAGCTTGTCATTATGTCCGATACCGGCGTCCTAAAGAAGTCAGGAGAACGACGCTGGTCCCGCTACACGATAGCGTAAACCTCCGTTTCCTTTTTATTTGTTGCTTTTTACGTCTTTTTCTGCTATATTTAACCCGTGTGGAGTGATGTCGGTTTTGGTGGTTTGCTCTACAGATTTCGTTGATTTCTATGAGCAAATTACTTTTCCACGAGTTATCCACACATATACTTTGCAGGTTCATTCTACACCGTATATAATGTATGTAAGTTCAGTGCGTAGAATATTTCTACCGCACTGGATTTAGGTGTAACGAATAAAAGTGTTCGCACTTTTGTTTGTTATCCATTAAACAAGAAAGCTCCCGGCTTACGATAGATTGCAGCAAGGGGAGAGATCATTGAAAACTAGGTCCGGTGCATTTAGTATTGAATCTCAACATTCGATATTCAGTTTTGAATGCACCGGGTCTTGCATAGGAAATCGCATCACACAAAACGGTGCATTTTCAGTTTTCAATGGCCTCGACCCGAGTGGTCGAAGCACTACCGCATGACCGACAAAACGACAGAGACAATTAACTTAATTAAAGTGTGTTACGAAAATCGTGAAGCCCTTCGAAGAAGGGCTTCACGAAACACACTGTGCGATTAGAAATTTACTATTAAATATGAATAAAATTATTTCATCAAAGTCTGCAAAAATTGCTGCAGGTTTGGTAGGAGTTATTGCTGGATTTGCAATGGTTGTATCAACCGCATCAGCATACACATTCTCTACAAACTTGAAGCAGGGCAGCACCGGTGCTGATGTAAAAAACCTTCAAATGGTTTTGAACATGAGTGCTGACACACAGGTTTCAGTATCAGGCGCAGGTTCTCCAGGAAATGAGACCTCAACATTTGGTCCTGCAACAAAGAAGGCAGTTATCAAGTTCCAGAATAAGTACGCTTCAGACACTCTTGCACCAGCTGGACTTACAGCAGGTACAGGATTCGTCGGCCCGCTTACTCGCGCAAAGTTGAACACGATGGACAGCACAACAAGCACAACAGGAATGGTTCCTGGATGTACTTCACTCGTAGGCTTTAGCCCAACGACAGGAGCGTCATGCGCATCAGGCGTAGTGACAACCACGATCCCTACTGGATGTACTTCAACAGTTGGCTTTAGCTCAACTACCGGAGTATCATGCGCGTCAGGCGCATCGACAGTTTCATCAGGTCCTATTTCAGTAAGTCTTGCAAACACCAACCCTGCTGCAGCTGCAGTAGTGGCCGGTCAGGCAACAGCTGATCTCGCGCACTTTGCGTTCTCTGGTACAGGTACAATCACGAATGTAAAATTGATGCGTATTGGTATTTCATCAAACTCTACACTCTCAAACGTGTACCTCTACAATGGTAGCGTTCGTGTATCAGATGGCGCTTCGGTGAACAACACAGACAGCTCGATTACCTTCAACAACTTGAGTATTGCAGTAAATGGCTCACTCACACTTTCAGTGCGTGCTGACATTGCTGCGGTTACTTCAGGTCAGATTGTAGGTGTACAGCTTACTGGCTACACAGTTTCAGGTTCTACAACCATGACATCTGCAAGCATTTCAGGAAACTTCATGAATATTGCAAGTGCTACATTGGCAGGAATAACAGCTAGTTCAACAGGAAGCGTTACAGCTACTGTAAACGCTGGTACAATGGGTCAAACATTTTGGTCAGGTACTGTAGGTGTATCAACACGCGCAGTATCACTTAAAGGCGCAGCCTTCAAGTTCATTGGTTCAGCAACATCAGATGCTGCTACAAATCTTAAACTTTATGTTAATGGTTCCCCAGTTGGATCTACAGCCACTGTGGACCCTGTAACAAATCGTCTTAGTTTTGACTTCGGCTCAAGCCCAGTAACATTAAACACCGGCTCACAAACACTTGAGCTTCGTGGAGATGTTGTAAAGGGTTCAAATCGTACTATTCAGTTCAATCTTGAGAATGCTAGCGATCTTATCGTTATGGATTCACAGCTTGGCGTAAATATTGCGGTTACAGCGCCTACAACATCAGGCTTTGCAGCACAGAACGGTACAACCGTATCTGTTTCAACTGGTTCCGTTGTTACAACGATTGACCCTAGTTTCACATCTCTTACAAACGTAACTGGTGGAGCAACAGGAGCAGTTATTGGAAAATTCAAGCTTCAGGCATATGGTGAAGATGTAAAGGTTTCGACACTTGGAGTGACGGTAACCGGTGCAGGAGCAACACCTGCTTACAGTGGTGTGAACAATGTTTCGCTCTTCTACAACGGTAGTCAGATTGGTTCAAGTCAGAATTCGGCTACATCAACTGTACTTTCGTTCACACTTGGATCATCATTGATTATCTCAGCAGGAACTACAGGTACACTTGAAGTTCGTGCCGACATTCAGTCACCTCTAAACGTAAACTATACCGCAGGTACAGTTACGGTTGCATTGAATATTGGCTCAGCAAACGGTCAAGGACAGTCTTCATCAGCAACGATGAATGTTCCTACCGCAACAGTTACAGCTAACAGCTTGACTATTGCTACCGGCGCGCTTAGTATCGCAATGGCTCCTGGATATTCTGGTGCTCAAACAGTGAACCCAAACACAGCTAACGTGAAATTGGGCTCATTTGTTCTTCAGAACACAAGCACTTCAGAGGGCGTTCGTATTACGAACCTCGCTGTTGGCTTGACTGCAACAACAACGAACTTGAACAACTTTAGAACTACAGAAACTTCAGGATCAGGCGCCATCGGCATCGCTCCTCAAGCAACAAACAACTTCTCAGTTAACTTCACGCTCGCTCCAGGACAGACCAAGACGATTGACATTATGGGTGACCTTGGTGCCGCAACTTCAGGTGTAATTATTACGACACTTCTTCCTACAGCTGTAGGCGCAAGTTCAAACGTAACAGTAACTCCTGGTTCAGCAACAACAGGTCAGACACTTACAATCCAGACTGGTTCTGTAGCTGTTCCTACACTCAACGCTGCTCCAGCATCACTTGCTGCGCAGTTCGTTGTTGGTGGAACACAGAATCTTGGAATCTCTCAGTACAACTTTGTAGCTACAAATGGTGTAGCAACAATTTCTGAGTTGAAGTTTGCAGTTGGAGGTACAGCGTCGACATCGACAACAACTCCATTCACTACAATAACTGTAGGTGGTCAGTCAGCTCCAGTAGTTTCTGGTGTTGCTTACATCACTGGTCTTAACATCAGTGTTCCTAACAGTCCTGCAGGTGCAAACGTATCTGTTCAGGCATCGTTTGGTTCAGTTGGTACAAACGGAATTCCGTCAAATAAGACGGCTACAACGTCTCTTACCTTCATGAAGTACACAATCGGTGGTATCACAACATCAACAAGCACGCTCGCTGTTGTTGGAAATACATACACACTTGTTGGTACAAAACCTACGGTAACTGTTCAGGATTCATCAGACGCACTTCTTAACGGCCTTGTAAAGGTTGCAGAAGTTACCGTGTCAGCTGATGCTGCCGGCGACTTGAAGCTTACTGCATTGCCAATTAGCGTGACTTCAACAGGCGTTGTTACTGCCGCAACAGGCACAAACAACATTGTTGTGAAGGATACTGCTGGTAATACTATCGTTACAACGAACGCTTCGCTCGTGGTAACAGCAGGAGGAACTGGCACAGCTACTATCGCATTCACAGGTGGTGACACGATTACTGCAGGGTCTTCAAAGATCTACAGAATCTACGTAACCGCTGCAACAGTATCTGGTGCCGTAAACACAACATCTCTTTCTACCAAGCTCGGTGTATCTTCATCGTTCACTTGGACAGATCAGAATGGCGGTGAAGCAGGTATCACTGGTGCTAACATCTACAACTACCCAGACACAACATCAGTTATCACTAACTAGTGTTTGAACGGTCAGTTTAGATAGTTTCCCGAAAAGAGAGCAGTCTCAAAATAGGTTGATTTCTTGCATCGAAGAAAAATTATTCTCGATCAGATAAACCTCAGCCGAAAGGCAAGATCGATTTCAATTCAACAAAAAACCCGCGCCTCGCAAGAGGTTCGCGGGTTTTTTGCTTGCGCTTATCTCCAGAGGTCCCCCATAGGACTCCTCTACATACATAGGGGAGTCCTATGTAATTCTATGTGATTGCGTGCTATACTGCTAGGTAATCATGCAAAGAAAATTTTCGTTTTCAGTCGATGAATATTATCATCTCTATAATCGCGGAACGGACAAGCGTGTCATATTTATGGATGATGAGGATTACGAGCGGTTTATCAGCCTTATGTTCGTTTGTAATTCAGATCAGAGTATAATCTTTCGCGACATCCCCATAGGACTCCCCTATGTATTTGAGAGAGGTGATACTTTGGTTGATATTGGAGCATATTGTTTAATGCCAAATCATTTCCATTTCCTAATTCGAGAAAAAATAGATGGTGGAATCACAAAGTTTATGAGTAAACTTATGACTGCGTATTCTATGTACTTTAATAAAAAATATAAGCGCACAGGCAGCCTGTTTGAGGGGTGCTTCAAGGCAAAGCATGCCAATACTGACGAATATTTGAAGTATCTTTTTGCATATATACACTTGAATCCAGTAAAAATTATTGATCCAAAATGGAAAGAAAATGGAATTAGCAACAAAGCAGTAGCCAAAGAATACCTTGCAGAATATAAATATTCGAGTTATCCGGAATATTTGGGTGTTTTGCGTGAAGAGGGGAAGATCATTAATAGGGCAGCCTTCCCAGAGTACTTCGAACAGCCGCAAGATTTTGAAGGATTTATTAAGGATTGGATTTCATTCGCTGATAGCCAGTAGCAAGCAAGTCCCCTTAGCCCCCATAGGACTCCCCTATGTGTACATAGGGGAGTCCTATGGGGGCTAAGGCAAGACATTAGTAAAAAGTTATCCACAGGTTGGTTTTAGAAAATTAGGGGATTGGGGTGGAGGTTGGTAGAATAGAGATAATTTTATGGCTGAAAATATGGAAAATAAAAAAGATGATAAGAGCATTTTGAGACATTTTAAAATATTTTTGAATTATTTGAAGTATGTAGTTTTGGCTTGTTTGATACTTTTTGTTGGGTTGCTAATTATTCCAGCGTTTGGGTCCAGTATGCTTATTGGGGCACTGAAGGCCGTAGCACCATTTACAATAACAGTGTTGTCAATGGCTGGCCCACATTCAGTATATGATTGGGCGATTGTGCTTAATGCTCTCATCGTGTTTGTTTGGCCATATATCGCTTTTATTGTTTGGGCTATTGTGGATAGTCGAAAATTTAAAGTACTGGGAATAAACACACATCCGTATCTTTGGGGAGTAGGGATGATCTTCCCCCTGATCCTTGTTGTTTTCCCTGTCTACATCGTTCGCCGTAATATTACATGGGGAAAAGAGATCAACGCAAAAGAGATTGTTGGTGATATTTCATATGTAGTAAGTAAAAAAACAAGTTTTAGAAAAAAATTAAAATGGTTAGTCGTTCTCTGTATATTCCTTGCTATTGAGGGTTATGTTTTTTATACGAATGAAGCACGCACCATAGAAATACTTAATCAAGAACAAGTAGTGAGGAATCACGCAGCAGAACTTCTCAAACTTTCCAAGAGAGAGAGGGTAAACTATAAAAATCTTCCCCCAGCGCCTGAATTAGTGCGCCCTATTGACCTTAAGGAGGCGTTTGGTTCACTTGATGCCCAAAAGGAATTTCTCGCAGATCTTGAAAAAACTATTGCTGCAATTAATAAAGACTACAAAGATGTTGATAACTGGATTCAGCTTGGTCTTACTCGGCATGTGTTAGGTGATAATATTGGCTCTAGCGAGGCATGGGAATACGCAAAATTACTTGACCCAGAGAATTATCAAATACGGGAAAACCTTGGCGATTTATATCAATCTGACCTAAAAAATTATGTGAAAGCGGAAGAGAATTTCAAAAAGGTTATTATACTCAAGCCTGATTACTCGCGTGGGTATAGTAACCTCGTACATTTGTACGCTAACTCAATGAAAGAAAAAGCAGTGCAAATTCCGGAGGTATACAAAAAGGGTATTATTGCAAACCCTAACGATGTTGACCTAATGGTGGGCCTCGCCGACTACTACAAAGACGAGGGTAGTATTGCTGAAGCAAAAAAGGTATACCAACAAGCGCTTGTGGTAGCCACGCGAACAAAAGACAGCTGGCTTATTAAAAGTCTTGAGAGAAAACTTTTGGGGCTGAATTAACAAACCTATATACAATATAAAATATATGAACGAAAATACAAAAATGAATATGAAGAAAGTGTTAAATTATGCGAAAAACATAGTTTTATCTTTGGTCGTGCTTTTTGCGGGACTGGTTCTTATCCCAATTATTGTCTTAGCTATATTTTTGAAAATAGCAGATCCAGTGTCCTGGAGCGCGATTGCAATGCTCGCTCCCGTGACAATAGATAATTGGTTTGTTAATCTTGTTATCTCATTTTCTACTATTTTGCCGTCAGTTGTCTTTATTATTTGGATTGTTAGGGACAGTAGAAAATTTAAATCGAAAGGTGTAAATACAGATCCGTTCCTATGGGGAGTAGGTATGGTTTTCCCATTAATTCTCGTTGCATTTCCGTTCTATTTTATTCGTCGGAATATCACCTGGCTAAAAGAAAAGAAGGAAATGATTTCTGCAAGTGGAGATAGGGGGGGATTACGTGGTTGGTACAATATGACTAATTCTATAACTGAAAATACGAAAATAAAAATAAATAAAGGATTGAATGTGTTGAAGTGGGCGGCGGTTATTCTTGTTGGGGCGTATGGATTGCTGTTTCTTTTTAGAATTCCATTTTTTATTCAAAATAAAAGCACAACGGAACAGGTGGCGAAAATCCATGCGACGAAACTCACGATGGACGATGTGATGGGGAAGTATCTACCAGCAGACCCAGGTGCCAATGCTGACAAAACGATTGCAGGTATCGATGCAAATACAAACGGCATCCGTGACGATGTGGAGCTCGCGATTTTTAAGGAATACCCAAACTCTGCAAAGACAAGAGCGGTGCTTTTGCAGTATGCGTTGGTGTTACAGATGGTGGTGACGCAACCGTTTGAGAACGAAAAAAATGTGACCGAGGTTGTGAGGGAGGAGGACAGAGCTAATTCCTGCCTTATCAAGAGCTTAGATCACATAAAAGATTACAAAACATATATAAAAGAAGTAGATAAATTGAATGCTTTTGTTGAAGAAAGACAATGGGATACCGCTACCAGAAAAAACAAAAAAAATACCTTCTTTGAAAAGCTGAGAAGTTTTGGGCCTCTTGATGAAGAAAAATGTGATATTGATTTATCAAAACTTCCAAATTAAATATGCCTAAGTACTGCTCAAAAATATGTAAAACAATCATTGTGGTATTTTTATTGCCACTAATTTCGTTTGCTCAGACGAATAACGTAACCTGTTTAAAGAGTGGATACACAATTGAAGCAATTAATGGAATTTTTACAAAAGAAGGTAGTCCCGATGGTAATGACGGTGCCAAAGCAAACATGAAAGCTTTAAAAGAACATCTACGACTTTCTGTCTATGATGGTGAGCCTGTCACCATTGACTACCTATACAACCCAACCCGCGGATTTTTTGGTGTAATCGACCTCACTGACACCGCCATCCAAAAAACTTTCGAAGGGGTTGATATGGGGGACCCTGATTTCCTTAAGATTCTCAACGACGCAAGCGCACAGGTTAAAACTCAAAAACTCCTTGTTGTTGCCCACTCACAGGGCAATTTCTATGCCAACAATTTTTATGAAACAGTAACTAAAAGCGGTGATGTCTCAGCTAATTCAATAGGTGTATACAGTGTTGCAACCCCTGCTAGCTATGTGGCCGGAGGAGGAAAGTATCGTACTTCAAACACTGATACTGTTATTAATCGCGCGAGAAAGGCCCTTCCTGGAACATTTTTGCCAGCACACGACAGTATAAACTACAAAGAATCAGACGATTCTGGTAGAGGACATGGATTTCGTGAAATATATTTAGAATATCGTGGTGAAGAAATTAAAAAAGAAATAGAAGAATCTTTGAGTAAATTAACTATTGATCCGTCTCGCACTGAAAACACACACTGCATCAATCCACCAATGGCACTTTCCACTTTTAAAAAAGTAGCCAATGCTATTGTTTATCCGGTTGGCGCTACTATATCTGTTGGCGCAGTTGCTCTTACTGCAAGAAAAAATGCAATCATTGATTCTGCAATATTGGCAATTAAAAAAGGAGCACCTGTCGTAATAGGAACCTATACAGTTTCGGTGGATATTGCGAGATGGACATATAATACCTCTCTTGCTGTGGCCGTGTGGACATACAACACAGGCGTGACAGCCGCAAAGACTGTCGGGCAAGTTACTTACACGGTTTCCTCTGCCGTGTATTCTGCTCTTACTTCTGCTTTCACTAGCCCCACGTTTGTGGACAGCAATACAGCTGGGCCGATTTTTGCGACGCAACCCAAACCACAGCTCCAACCACAAAACACACAGACTAAGCCAACTGTAAACGCAATTGTTATCGATAAAAAAACACCATCAACATTGACATTACAATTGCCGGACAGCAATCCACAGCCGCAGCCTCAAACAGTTTTTGTATTTGAGCCGAAGGTGCGGGCGGGAACAAATGAGCCAACGCTTGTATTTGTTGGGTCGTTTGGAGGCGGGCCTGTTCAGCAGGTGATGGGAACACAAGCGACGGTTTCTGGTGCGGATGAGGTTGTTACGACAGTGGAAACGATTGGGAATGCGGGCGCGGCCATGGCCGCGCCCGTATTATCCGCACCTCAGTGCGCGCAAACTCTCGCGACCGACGGCTGTCTTCTCGCCACCACGACTGTACGTTTTGACTGGGTAGCCATAGGCGCGGACCATTATTTAATTAATAAAAACGGTGAATTTTCCACCACAACTGACACCACGTTCTCTCCTACGATAAAAGATTTTTCAGATTACACACTTGAGGTTGTTGCCATTGATTCAGTCGGCAACGCAAGCGCTACAAGCACGCAAAAAGTTTCGGTAGCAAGCATCCCCATCGCTATCAACGAAATCGCGTGGATGGGGACTGTGGCATCCACAACGAGGGAGTGGTTTGAGCTAAAAAATAATACCACGCACACAATAGACCTTTCGCAGTGGGAGTTAAGAGCAAAAGAAGGAGCACCACATATAAAGTTTACTAAGACGATTGCTCCGCATGCGTATCTTATCTTTGAACGCATCGACAATACCACTGTCAGTGATATCGAAGCTCATCAAACATATAAAGGTTCACTTGAAAACTCGGGTAAACAACTAAATCTTTCGTATGCATCTACGACTTTCGACCAAACTCCTACAGGCAAATGGGCTGGTGGTTACAACAGTACTACATCAAGACAAACAATGGAACGCTATTCCTCGCGAGAGTCTGGCACCGACCCTGAAAACTGGGGCACAAATCTCGGCTATATTAAAAATGGCATTGATGCGAATGGGAAAGAAATCGAAGGCACCCCAGGCGCGCAAAATTCCGTAAGCACACTCATCAACAAAGGGCAGGACATTACGAGCGACTTCACACTCACGGCGGACGAGGAGCGGTATGTGGTCCCGAATCAATTATGGGTTGATGCTTCAAGCACGCTTACAATCGAGCCGGGTGTTGTGATCCAATTTTATAGCGGAGGAGTGTGGGTTAATGGAGAAATTGACGCGCGCGGAACTGCAGAAAACCCAATCATTTTCAACTCTTTTTCTAAAAAACGGGCGGGTGATTTTTGGATTGACAATGCCACGGGTACAAGCACATTTGAACACGCACGTTTTGAAAACATGAATACTGTTTTTACTGTTGATGGAGGGGTCCTTGAAATTCGCAATTCGGAATTTGTGAACACCGAAGGTGGAGTAGGCGTGTCTGGCGCGAGCTCAACTGTTTTGATTGAGAATACCAATTTTGCGAGCTCCACTAGCGACACTATTGGTGTGTACAATGGTGGCATTGTGCGCATCGCATCTTCGACAATTACAAACCAACTTGATGGAGATGCAATCGGGGTTTATGGCGCAGCACTTTTAATGGCTTCGACGACAATTGACGGTGTGCACGACGGCAACGGCATAGGCGCTTACGATTCTTTCGTTTCGGTTGCATCCTCGACAATACGAAATACAGAAGGCGATGCGATTGGATCTTATTACAGCACGATGACTATTGCGTCAACGACGATTGATGGCGTGTCTGATGGCAGTGGCGTTGCTGTGTATGGCGGTACACTTTCAATCGCAAGTTCAACTATTCGGAATGTTTCAGGTGGTGGGATATCGCTCTACTCTGCAACATCAACGATTTCTAATGTTACTGTTGAAAATACTGGATATGTTGGTATTGAAGTGGGTGGTGGAACTACAACGATCACAGGTACAACTGTTTCTGGTGTAGATGGATGGGCGGGCATCTATGTTGATGAAGGAGCACTATCAATCTCTAGTTCAACAATAAAAAATGTAGCGGATTATGGGATATATGTCGATAAGGCGACGTCGACTATTTCAAACGTGGTGGTAGAAAATGGCGGCGGTACCGGCATCGATATTTATCAAGGAAATGCGACTGTCACAGATACGACAGTGTCGGGGTTTGTAGACAGTGGTATTTCGGTGGACTCTCCGTCTGAGCCAGTTGTCATAATGGGAGGAGAAATTTCAGGAAACGCCATTGGTGTGGAGATGGATCATGCAGATTCTGTAATAATTACTGATGAATCATCGGTGCATGACAACATTATTGACATAGTTACTTTGCCTGAACCAACAGCCTAATAACTTTCTGCCAAGCCCCGCCATCGAATCAGCTGATTCGTGTCTCGGACATGAAATATTTAGGTGGGGCTTGGCAGAAAGTTGCCAACAGTAAAATTAGTTGTTTTGTATGTGCGTTGGTATAATTAATTATTAAACAATATATGTATACAGGTCTTTAAAATCATATGGAAAAAATCATTACTAAAAAAATATTATTAATAATTGTTGTAATTGTTGTGATTGGGTGGTTTGCAATGTCATCTTTTAATACTCCTGCTGATACTATTAGCACGGAAACTGTGTCAGAAACAGCAACATCAACCAATACAGTAACAAAGGTCACAACGCCTGTGAAAAAGACCGTGGCACCAGTCGCTAGTCAGCCTGTGTCAATGAGCTATCAGAAGGCACTAGAGATTTACAAAGACAACAAGCGCATACAGATTAGTGGTGCGGATTTTTGCCAAGCGTCTCCCAATAATGTGATGTATAAAAATGGTACGAGCATTATGATTGACAATCGCTCTTCCCAAACTCGTACTATAAAAATTGATGGTACTTATACAATAGAAGGGTATGGTTTTAGGATAGTTAAGCTTTCAAGCGCAACCTTGCCTGCTACGTTCCTTATGGATTGCAATAAACAGCAAAACATAGCGAAGATTCTCCTCCAGAAATAACTCTTTAAATAAAGGACCGCCCTTTATTTGAAAAGGGCGGTCCTTTACCGTACATTTGAACACTAATAACTCATGGTATAATTAAAACATGAAGGAAATAGCCAAAACCATCGCAGGGTTTGCAGTGATTTTGCTCGTGGGGCTTGCCGGTGTGACTATTTCAAATGTTATGAAACTTGGGGACATGAACGCAACCATTACGACGGTTGACAACATCACCAACACACGCTAATATAACCCCGAAGCCCGAAGAAGTAGGCAGTTCCAGAGAAATGGAGCAATAAGCCCTGCGGAGGTCGACTCATATCCTGAAAAGGATTGGCTTTTGGCCCGAACGCTTTGCGTTCGGGCCACTCAAAATATCATGGCAATTACAAAACAAAAGAAAACAGAACTTATTGCGTCAATGAAAGAACGCCTTCTAGGCGCAAAGTCAATCGTATTCGTAAACTTCAAAGCACTCTCGGTCGCTGAAACAAAAATTCTTCGCAGGAAGCTTTTAGCGGATCATATTGGGTATTTTGTGTCAAAAAAGACTTTGGCAAAGCGTGTTCTCGGTGACCTCAAAGCAAAAGGCAATATGCCAGAGCTTCCAGGCGAGCTTGCAATGGCATACGGAGACGATCTCCTTGCTCCTGCGCGCGAGACTTACGCCTTCCAAAAGACTCCTCGCAACAAGGGTTCGATTTCAATCGTCGGTGGTATCTTTGACGGAGAATACAAAACACAGGACGAAATGATGGCAATTGCTACAATTCCACCACTTCAGGTACTCCGTGGAATGTTTGTAAACCTCATCAATTCACCAATTCAGCGTTTGGTTGTTGTGACCGAGGAAATTCGCAAGAGTAAGGAAGCAAGGCCGAATTAGCAAATTCTGAACCAACAGGTTCACGTCATGGACGAAGACTCTTGGACGAAAACAAAACTTTAACAATTAACAATAAATATTATGACAGAAGAAAAAAAAGACGTAGTAATTCCAGCAAAGTTCAAAGACCTTGTTGAGAAAATCGAGACAATGTCGGTTCTCGATCTTCACGAGCTCGTAAAGGTGCTCGAAGAGAAGTTTGGCGTGTCTGCAGCGGCAGTCGCAGCAGCTCCAGTAGCAGGCGCAGGCGTAGTGGCAGAAGAAAAGGACTCGTTTAATGTAGAACTTACAGCATCAGGTGAGACGAAAATCGCCGTTATTAAGGTGGTAAAGGAGGTCCTCGCCCTTGGTTTGAAAGAAGCAAAGGATCTCGTAGATGCAGCTCCTTCAATGCTTAAAGAGGGAATGAAGAAGGCAGAAGCAGATGAATTCAAGAAGAAGCTTGAAGCAGCAGGTGCTAAAGTTACTTTGAAGTAACTTTAGCGACTGCTGGGGAGGGGGTCGGGGAACGGTAGTTCCCCGTGGAGGAGAGCAGTGAGCTCACCAGAGCGAGCGTTGAGAACCGTGGGTTCTCAAGGAGGCGTTTCGCCGACGGTTGGTGCGAAGGTTACTCTTAAGTAACTTTAGCGACTGTTTTGAAAAAGTGGGGGTTGCCGACGGCAACCCCCACTTTTTCTTTTGTACATATAAAATGCTATAATTCTCGCCATGGATACTCTAGGAAAATTATTTGGAAGTCAGGCGCGGGTGAAGATTTTGCGCTTGTTTATCTTGAACCCTCTCGAAGTATACGATGTGGCGATGGTCGCAGAAAAGAGCAAAGTGTCCGTTTCAGAGACAAGGCGCGAGCTGACACTCATTAAATCTTCCGGAATTTTAGTTAATAAATCATTTTTCAAAGAAATAATATCAAAGCGGAGTAAGAATAGTAAACCCAAAAAGAAGCGTGTAGTGGGCTTTCAGCTTAAGACAACATTTCCGCTACTTTCTGCCATTAAAAACCTTGTTGTTTTAGGGACGCCGTTGAACCGTGATGAAATCGCCCGTCGTTTAAAAAATGTTGGAAAGATTAAATTTCTAGCTATTTCTGGCATCTTTATTGATGAACCCGAGGCTCGCGTAGACGTGCTTATTGTGGGAGATGGGCTTAAAAAGCGCTCTATCGAGAATGTTTTACGCACTATCGAGGCCGAAATAGGAAAAGAGCTTTCATATGGAGCATTAGAAACCCCGGAGTTTCTTTATCGCGTGAGTGTGTACGACAAATTTGTCCGTGATGTTCTCGATTTCCGCCACGACCGAATTATCGATAAACTTGGGGTCGAATAGTTTTATTGGTGAAAGTTATCCACAGGGTGCTTGCGGGGCGCCCCCTCTTAACGGTATAATGGTTGCAGGAATCAAATCCTCGCGTTCGCGCTTCGTACTCTACATTGAGTGGCGGGTCGAGGACGGAGCGCGACGGAATTGGTTGCACGAATATTATTAGTTTTAGTTTTTAACATAATGTTTACACGCAGGGGAACCTGTGTTTAGCAAAAAAAGATATGCCTATTATTTCAGACTGGGGGGTACAGCTTAGCGATGCATTCACTGGTATTGGCGTACAAGTGTTGCAGTTTCTTCCAAAACTCCTCCTCGCCATCATTATTTTTATCGCAGGATGGGTTGTTGGTTCAGTTCTTGCCGAGGTTGTATCAAAGATTGTGAAAGCAGTCAAGATTGATTCAATTCTAGAGAGCGCCGGAGCAAAGGGCCTCCTCGAAAAGGCAGGATTCAACCTTAACACAGGCGCGTTCCTTGGCGGTTTGGTTAAGTGGTTTATTATTATCGTATTCCTCGTTACTGCGTTTGATATTCTCAAGCTCGAAGCAGTAAACGCATTTTTGTCTAATGTTATTCTCGGATATATTCCACAAGTTATTGTTGCAACATTAATTTTGGTTGTTGCTGCAGTTCTTGCTGATCTTACACAAAAGATTATGACTGGAGGCGCACGCGCTCTTGAGTCAAAGCACTCAGGATTGGTTGGCGGTGTAGCTCGTTGGTCAATCTGGATTGTTGCAATTCTTGCGGCATTGAATCAGCTCGGTATCGCAGGTGGAATGATGCAGACTCTTTTCACTGGTCTTGTTGCTATGCTCGCTCTTGCAGGCGGTCTTGCATTCGGTCTTGGTGGCAAAGAAGCAGCAGCGCGTTTTATTGAGAAACTCCGTGGCGACATCTCGAATCGCAGCTAGTTTTAGGGTAGAATTCGGAATCTGGAAGTAGAAATTTAGAAGAGAAAAACCCGCCCTTGAGGCGGGTTTTTCTGTATATTTACCATATTCTATTTTCCAAATTCCACATTCCGCTCAAAGGCTTGACATAGCTTTCCTTTTGTATATAATGGCTGGATTGTTGCATATGAGCAAAACAGAAAATCTTAGGCGGGAATAGGGGGGCTTTTGGCCGCTCGTTGCCCGCTTTATGCGGGTTTTTTCTTTTCTCATCGATTGAATTTTGACAATTTAATGCTGTCACGCACACCCGTTTACTGGGTCTTGTGGTGTGTGTAGGCAGGCAGGTAAATAACAAAAGTCCACGTTTTAAGCAAGCGTGGCAGCCGAGCACCACTACTGGTGCTCGGGAACAAATAATGATTGTGGTTTTTAAATTTCCTAATAAGAAATTTAAGAGCATATGGTGGATGCCTTGGTTCTAAGAGGCGATGAAAGACGTAGCATGGCTGCGATAAGCTTCGGGGAGGTGCCTAGCAACCTTTGATCCGGAGATTTCTGAATGGGGAAACCCCATAACTGTAACAGGTTATGATCCAGCACCTATTTTGTACATGAACACTGTTTACGAAACCAAGTGGATGAGTAGAGCAGATTGTTCATTTATGAGTTTGTGTACAAAATAGGTGCTGGAAGTATACCCAGGGAAGTGAAACATCTCAGTACCTGGAGGAAAATAAAAAAAGCCGCCGAATGGCGGAACATTTCCTGAGTAGCGGCGAGCGAAACGGAAATAGCCCA
>JBBUDU010000002.1:0-163963 GCA_038057125.1 Patescibacteria group bacterium
AGTATAACGCACAATGATACTCTTGCTTAACTACCAAAACAGCTACATCGGCATGTGTGGAGGATTACCTCCACGATTTCAACTTACTCCGCACAGTATAACGCACAATGATACTCTTGCTTAACTACCAAAACAGCTACATCGGCATGAATGGAGGCCTCCGCCTCCATGGTTTCAATTTTGCGCGGCTGATGGGTGCTGACCCCACGACCTCTCACGTGACAGGCGAGCGCTCTACCGTTGAGCTACAGCCGCAAATTACCCTCGGCGCATTCTAACAGGAAACAGTCCGCTAAACAAACCCGCGGGTGTGGGTGGGTGGAATCGCCTCTCGCTCTGGTGAGCTCGAAACCTACGACAAATTATCCTTCGTCTTGGTACTTTGGTAAAAGTATCCGCGACGCGAATTGAAGCTTCTACGAACTTCAATTCGGCGCTGCGGCCCGCGGTTCGATTCACTAAGGCGCAAACAGTATAGAAGGTGCCCCAAGGGAGCACTCTTTACTGTTTGTGCCGATGAGTGGAATCGAACCACTGTCTAGGGCTTATGAGTCCCTCGTTCTGACCATTGAACTACACCGGCTTTTAAAGCCAATATTTTTTACTAACTTAGTTTAACTCAATTACGACGATTACAAAAATGCCGACAATTGCCGGCATTTTTGTAATCTATCGTGTTGCGGGGGCCCGAATCGAACGGGCGTCTTCAGGTTATGAGCCTGATGAGATACCGCTTCTCTACCCCGCTATTCTATAAGGTTCAATTGTACCATCTCTGTAGAATTTTGCAATGGTTTAGTTCTTGAATTCCTACTTTACAGACTTTATGGACTTTTGACTTTGTGGACTCAAAGATACCCAAGCTCCTTGAAAGCATTTCCGAATTTTGCGATAGTATCTCGCGCCATCTTTTTCGACAAGTCCATATCAATAGCTCCGCCGTGCGCAATCTGGTTGCGAATCTTGTGTGCTTCCCAAATATCATCGTAGGAAGCTACCTTCGTACGACTCATCGTTTTCAGTTTATCGGCAAGTGTTTTACCAACATACCCTTGGTCTTCAAGTATCTCGTCGAGGATATTGTCGGCCTCAAGAATCGCAAGTTTCCACTCTGCCGGACTTTCGGAATTTACATGATCAAGCACTACTTGCCACTGCACAAATTTTTCTTTTGCGGCAAATTCCTCAAGACGGATTGGTTCGTATTTTTCATGTTCCTTATGATGAATTTCTCGTATTTTTAATGTCGCCCAAAAAGCAGCACCGAAAAACACAGCACCCAAAACTGCGAGTGGGCTCTGAATAGACAGAAAAAAGTTTTCAATCGCAGGTATAGGTACTTTGCTCAAAAGGAGCGCTTTCAAAGTTTCGGGTGCTTCCCCTGAAGATACCGTCTCAACATTGAGAGGGGTAATGTTGGTGGACACATAAATAATAAGCGCAATCCCAAGAACGATTGCAACATCGCGAACTATTGTGTCTGCCACATGATCGTCTTCCATATATTAAATAGTAGCGTTTCCGCGCACTTTTTCAAAGTCCTTCCCCGCTGCAAAAAGGGCGTCTTCTCCAAAATGCGGCGCGATGAATTGAATACCGAGCGGAAGTTTCGCATCACCTTCTGACACAAAACCTGACGGCACTGAAATCGCCGGTACTCCCGCAATGTTCACCGGCACGGTAAAAATGTCAGCGAGATACATTTGAAGAGGGTCACTCGACTTTTCACCGATCTTAAATGCTGGCGTTGGCGTGGTGGGTGTTGCAATAATATCCACATCCTCAAACGCTTTTTCAAAATCCTTTTTAAGCATTTCTCGCACAGCACATGCGCGTCCATAGTACGCATCGTAGTAGCCCGACGAAAGCACATAAGTGCCGAGCAGGATGCGCCGACGAACCTCGCGACCAAAGCCCTCTCCGCGAGAACGCATGTAATCTTCAAGAAGATTTGCGCCATCTCTATGGTAGCCATAGCGCACACCATCCATACGCGCCAGATTTGAAGACACTTCTGCTGGCATTAAAATGTAGTAAACGGAGAGTCCGTGCGCAAGTGACGGCAAGGAAATCTCACGCACCTCATATCCAGCTTTCTTCATTTGCTCAAGAGATTCTTCAAAATTTTTCAAAACGCGCGCATCAACACCTTTGGCGTGAACAAACTCTGTCGGCACGCCGATAACCCTAGGCTTATTAAAGTTTTTTCTGGGGAAATCATCGGGGTACGAGGTACTATCCATTGGGTCGTGACCCTTTATGCAATCAAAAATAATTTCTGCATCTTCTACTGTTTTTGCGAAAGGACCAGCTTGGTCAAGAGAGCTTGCCATGGAAATCAAGCCAGAGCGTGACACCATACCGTAGGTGGGCTTGAGACCAACAACTCCGCAGAAAGACGCGGGCTGGCGAATGGAGCCACCGGTATCGGTGCCGAGCGCGCCGAGTGCGGCACCAGAGGAAAGAGCTGCTGCCGAGCCACCAGACGAACCTCCGGGAACTCGCGTTTTGTCGTGCGGATTTTTTGTCACGCCAAATGCAGAATTTTCCGTCGAACCGCCCATTGCGAATTCATCCATGTTTGTGCGTCCGATAAATATCGCCCCCGCTTCGCGAAGCTTTTTTGTCACCCCCGCGTCGTAGGTCGCGACATAGTTCTCAAGCATCTTTGATGACGCGCTCGCTATTTTGCCTTTGATTAAAATATTGTCCTTCATCGCTAGCGGAATTCCCGTCATCAATGTCGCCGTCCCTTCATCAATCATTTTTTGCGCCACCTCCGCTTGCGCGCGCACATCGGAAAAGAGCTCGAGGTATGCATTTAGGTCGCTTGATTCCTTTGCCATTTTAGTAACCTCATTCGCAAGCTCAAGCACGCTCATTTTTTTATTAACGAGAAGTTCGTGCGCCTTCTTGATGGTGAGATTTTTGATATCCATACTATAAAATTTTCTTTACTGAAATTCGGTTACCATCGCGAGCGGGCGCCTGCTTTAAAATATCCTCAGTAAAAATTCCCGATTCATGTGGATTCTCATCTTCACGCATGACGTTACGAAGCTCCCCCGCTGTTGGTACGAAAAGCTCCGCCGTAACATCCTTCACCTGCGACACATACGCCAAAATCTCCTCAAGGTCGTGCCGAAGGAGCTCTTTTTCACTGTCCGAAACCGCAATGCGTGCAAGCCCCAGAAGGTGTTCCACGTCTTTGAGTTCAATTGCCATCTGTATTATCCTAACACTTATTTGAGCATCTTCAAAAACTCTTTTTCTGAAAGCACGCGAACGCCGAGCTTTTGCGCTTTATCGTATTTTGACCCCGGGTTTTCACCTGCGACGACAAAACTTGTTTTTGAGGATACGCTTTCAGTAATTTCTCCTCCAAGCGCACGGATTCTTTTCTTTGCATCATCGCGAGACATAGCGCTCAGTGTTCCAGTAAGCACAAATGTTTTACCTGAAAAAATTCCTTTCGATGTTTTGCGCTCGGGGTTCGTTATTTTTATTTCTTCAAGAAGTTTATCGAGGAGTGCACTGTGGTGCTTGTCGGCAAACCAATCCGCGAGCGAGTGCGCCACAACCTCCCCTACGCCATACACATCATTAAAATCTTCAAACGATGTCTTGCGAATTTTTTCGATATTACCAAAGGCGTCGGCTATGTCCTCTGCGGTCTCCTCGCCCACATGCTCAATCGAAAGCGCAGTCAAAAACTTGCCGAGGGTAATCGTGCGCGCCTTGTCGATGGACTCTATTAGATTCTCTGCAGACTTTTGCGCAAAGCGCGGAAGAGTAAGTACGTCGCCCACCGCGAGTGTAAACAAGTCGTCAAAGTTTCCAACGATCTCGGCATCAAGGAGCGCGTCGATAACTTTCGATCCGCACCCGTCAATATCGAAACCTTTTTTAGAAACAAAATAGTAAAATTTACGGCGCTTCTGCGCGAATGAATTTTTGCTTACACACCTGTGCGCCGCCTGTCCGGGAATGCGCTCAATCGGCCCGCCGCAGTCCTCGACATATTTTGGAAACACAAACTTTTTTTCTTTACCTGTGCGCATTTCTTTTACCACAGCTACAATGTCTGGAATCACGTCTCCAGCTTTTTGTAAAATCACCGTGTCTCCGATGCGCACGTCGAGGCGCGCAATCTCGTCTTCATTGTGAAGTGTCGCCCTCGACACCACCGAACCCGCCACCGACACTGGACGCAAATGCGCCACCGGCGTCACCACACCCGTGCGTCCCACCTGAAACACAATATCTTCGAGAACAGTCGTTACCTGCTCTGCGGGAAACTTGAAAGCAATCCCAAAACGCGGTGCCTTACCAGTGTATCCGAGCGCGTCCTGGTACTTTTTTTCATTCACCTTTACCACCACGCCGTCAATCCAATAGTCTTCTTTCGGTGCGCGCTTTTGCCACTTTTGCCAATAAGCGATAACATCATCAATTGTTTTGCATTCTGCAAAATGACTGTTTACTTTAAACCCCAAGTCCTTTAGAAGAGCGAGTTCTTCGGTCTGTGTTTTGGGAATATATCTGTCGAACGCGCTCACATCATAAATAAAAACATCAAGCGAGCGCGCCTTTACCACGGAGGAATCGAGCTGACGCATTGTGCCTGCGGCGAGATTCCTCGGGTTTGCAAACGGTTCACGACCCGCCTTAATTTCCTCTTTATTCAAACGCAGAAGCGTGTGCTTTCCCATCCACACTTCCCCCTCAAAAACTCCGGAAACTTTTTCTGCAAGTGACAAGGGCACGGACTCTATCATTTTTACATTCGCTGTTACATCCTCGCCTACAGTGCCGTCTCCGCGCGTGCTGGCCATCACGAGTATTCCCTTTTCATAAGTAAGCACTACTTTGAGTCCGTCAATTTTGAGCTCGCTTACATAAGATGGTTGAGCATTTCGCCCTAGCTCTTTACTAAGCATATTTTTCACGCGCGTATCAAATTCGCGCATTTCTTCTGCATTGAAAGCATCGTTAAACGACCACTGCTCCACAGTGTGCTTTACTTTTTTGAAGCCCTTGAGTGGCTCACCGGCAATGCGCTGTGACGGTGAGTCTGGAGTAACAAGGTCGGGGAAAGCTTGTTCGATGAGTACGAGCTCGTGTTTCAAAGCATCAAGAGCCTCCGGGGAAATCTCGGAAATGTTCTCTACGTGATAGAGATGCCTATGATGCTCGATAGTTTTGCGCAAAGACAAAAGGCGCTCGCGCGCTTCCACTTTTGTCTTCGGTATCGCATTGTCATTCGCACGCATGTCAGTACTGGACCCCGAGTCCTCGCTCAACGCGGCGCGGGTTCGTAATGTCGCAAGTGTTATATCCTCGCGATTCTATTGTAGTAAGGAAGAGAGGACTGCCCGATCTAACAATAGACACATTCACACATCCTCCAGAAACAGCCGTATTTAGCGGTAATACAAACGGGGAAGTAGAGGTAGACCAAGCAAATAATGCTCCGCCAAAACACGAGACATCTCCCGAAGCAGGCGGGTGCAAATCCCAATACAACGCGCACTCAAGCCCAGCATCTGCAGCCGAAAATGCCACTTGCGTCTGTTTCCAAAACGAAGCAAATAGAAGCTCTTTATAGACGCGGTTGTACACGCCAATACCAACAGCGAGCGTGACACCGCTTACCAAAATAGCTATCAAAAGCACCACTCCTCGTTTTCGTATTTTTGTTATATTTTTCATTTTTATGGTAATGCCCACTTAAAAATATATTCAATGACAGTAATAGTTCCGCTGTTACCTCCTGTTCTCCATGATACCGTCGAGGTAATTCTGCGTTCATCGCTTCCAAGACCAGCATTTTCAATTCTTACTATACGTGAAAATTGCGTAGCGGTAAAAGTAGCACTCTGTCTATAGAGTCCGGTTGCTACATCTAGATAAACAGGCAGTCCTTCAGTTGTGCATAAGCCGGGACAAGGTCGACTATCCAATAGTGGTACAGGGGAACCAGACACATCGACAACATAATACCCGGGAGTGAGGCCTGCCATCCACTGGGAACCGCTCAACATATTACTGTCTCTCGCTTGCCGTACTGCTTCTATACCCTCCTGCGCAAGATTAATTGCTATTATCTCATCTTTTGCATAATAAAGTTTGTGAAGCGCGTCACCGATAAGCGACATCGGACCGACGACAGCAATAAGCAAGATTGAAATAGCAACAAGCGTCTCAACAAGGGTGAAGCCTTTATTTTTTGAAAATTTACTAATTATCATATGCGCGTTGGGTTATTGTTGTCTGGATTTTGAGTGTGGTGCTCGCGGTTCCGGTACCTATAGAGCCATCGATTACAGCAACAACCCTTGGTTGTGCTGTGTCTGGAAATGGCGCACTTCCGGAAACGATAAATCTAAGTCCCGTGATATTAATCTCTGTGGAAGTCACTTGAACCAATGGACTGGCTCCAATCGTTCGCCAAATAGCGCCATTGATTAAGGTGTAGCTCGCCCGAAGTGCGTCTTGTCCTGTGAAAAACAAAGAATTACCACCGGCCGGGCAATCTAGAACACCCAATGTATCAATACTCCCGCAGTAATATGTTGACCCTGTCTTAATGCGACGCGATACATCCTCAAGCGCGATATTAAGATTGTCGGTGGCAATACGCACAGAGCGCGACTTACGGTCAGTATTCACGACAGAAAGGAAAGCGCTTGTTGTGATAAACATTATGATAGTAAAAAGGCCAAGTGATACTGTCATTTCAACAAGAGTGAAGCCTCGCGAATTTTTAGACATAGAATTGATCATATTATTGAAGAGAGATTTGCCCCGCATTAGTAATATTCACGATTGCAGTCTTTCCTGTGTTCGCGTCTTGGAGTGTCACTGACAATGCGCTATAAGAGCCGGCGCTGTTCACAATAAAAGCATCCGGGCTTGGGCGCTTAAACGTAACATTTGCAGTACTCGGGACACAAGCGAAAGTACCACATAAAAGCCCTGTTATAGAAATTGAATTCCCCCAACTAACCGTCTCCACAATAGAGTCACCTGATGATGTGTATACTTGATTGTTATCAGCATCTGCAAAAATAATAATACTATTTGCGCCCTGTGAAAAATAAACACCATAAGAACAATCAAACTCCGAGAGTCCGCCACAGATTCCAGTTACATTCTTTTTCACGCCAACGCCATACACTTGCGCCTGACGAAGCGCGAGAACAATATCCTCAGAGGCATTTGAAAAAAGTGCGTTTGTATTGTAACCACGATAGTTTGCTAGCACTATTCCTGTCATGATAGTAAAAATGCCGATGGAAACGAGGAGCTCAATAAGAGTAAATCCCCGAAATTTTGATGTGCGCTTATTCATATAAAGGTAAGGAAATTGACTGACCCGTCAAAAAAGTTCACTCTCGTAAAGTATACAACAAAAACTGCAAGAATAAGGAACGGACCAAACGGTATTTCGCTTTTCATAGAAAGTCCACTTTTCGTGCGGTAAAAAACTTTTTGCATACCCATAACAAAGAGCGCCCATGCCGCCCCTATCCAAAACGCGAGCACTATCGCAGAACCTCCAAGGGTTGCACCGAGGAACCACCCGATACCGAGCGCGAGTTTGCCGTCACCAAGACCGAGCCATTGTCCGCGCGATATAAACCACAACGCCCAAAAAGGAATAAAGAGCATCGGCCCTGCAATAAGCGTCCAAACATCAGGAAAATAAAATGCGCTGGCAATATCAACAGCGAGGAAAAAATTGGCGAGTCCAAGCAGTGCAAAAAGTGTCGCAAGTCCGTCGGGAATAATCTGATGTCGTAAATCGTAAACTGCAATGACAAGAAGTGTCGAAAAAATAGAGAGTAAGAGTATCGTCTCGTATATTGGCATCCCGAGCAAAAATACGGCAACAAACATTACCCCCGAAATCGTTTCGACAATGGGATACTGCCATGACAACCGCACCTTGCATCCTCGACACCGCCCGCGTGAAATAGCAAAGCTCAAAACAGGAATAAGCTCTCGCCATGACAGTGTTTTGCCGCATGAAAAACACTGTGAACGACCCGTGAGTGGCGATGTACCGCTATTGTAGCGGTATATGACGACATTGAGAAAGCTCCCAATAATCGTGCCGAAAACAAAAACGATGCCAATAGTCAAAAAATCCATGTATCCATTTTACCACAAAATAAAAAATCTGCCCCGACCGTCCTAGTACGGTCGGGGCAGATTTTTTATTTTGACTGAAGAAACAAGAAGATTATGGGCAAACTGTTTGACCAAATGGGAGGGCTCCAGTAATCTGTCTGCCATTATTCATACTATCGACACACCAAGAGAGAGTATTGTTGGTTTTTAGCGGCACTGAAACTGCCCATGCATCGCGTAAGGCAGTCATAGTGCAAGTAGCGCTCCATGTCACACCACTAGAGATATTTGAGGCGGAAGAAATAGCCGGGTAAATACTCATTGCCACAGATGGATCAAATACAGTATTCGCTGTCGAGCAATCCACAGCAGAAGGTGAAGCGCCGGCAACGGCTGCTCCTGCAGTGCCATAACTTTCATTTGTATCGTAATAATTCTGCGCTTGCGTGCGGAAATTTCCAAGAGTCGCCTTTATAGCCGTATCAACCCCTTTTGCGCGCGCTGCATTGAGCGATGCCAAAACAACCGCTGCGAGGATACCGATGATTGCGATAACAACCAAGAGTTCGATAAGTGTAAACCCCGACACCAACTTTGGCATTGTTTTTACCGCGCGCGCAGATTGTACATCATGTTTACCTACATTATGAAACATAATTCTTAGTAATGCGTTTTTTAAAAAAACTCGCAGTAATGCCAAAGTTGGTGTGTGGGTAAACCCTTTTTTGTTCATAAATATTCTTAGTATCAATTATATCAAGAATTACAATACTAGTAAAGTAAATAATACCCAGCCTGTCATCATGACAGGCTGGGTATTATTTACTTTACTAATTTCTTAGTATCTTACGCAACGCAGATAGATTAAGAAGCGCAAGTAATAGATGTTCCAGCAGAAAGCATTACGGTTGTAGATGTTGCGGTGCCTTTATTGTCTACGCAATACACCCGCGTCAAGTCTGTCTTAAGTGGAACTTGAGCTGCCCATCCAAGAGCAGTATCGTTACAAGTTGCAGTTGTTAGTGATCCTGCTGCGTTCACAGATACAGTGCTGATACCACCATATGCTCTTGCAGCAGCGAGTACCATACCATTAATACCTTTAACCGCAAGCGCATCAGAAGCTACGGCGCAAGCAGTTAAGTAGGAATTGCCATTTGAGTCATAGAAAAGCTCTGCCTGTGCGCGTGTGTTTGCAAGCCCAGCCTTTATAGCCGCGTCTGCGCCCTTTGCGCGTGCTGTGTTGAGCGATGCGAGGACAACCGATGCGAGGATACCGATGATTGCGATAACAACCAAGAGTTCGATAAGTGTAAAACCTTTTTGTTTCATAATATTTTTAAACGAGTAATTAACTTAATAAAAACGATGCTAAACAAATTTTTGTGAGAGAGCGGCATGGCTCGCCTGCCATCGTTTCCAATGTGTACAAACGGTAAATTACAGAAATGGCACACCGCACCAAGTCACCCTATTTCAATTTATTATTAAATCGACTCAGGCATTGGCGGGCAGGCCATATCGCCGCCCTATCCCTAACACCCCCTTATTGTACCATCTATGTTATTTCTAATGCAATGGGGATGTGGATAAATGCCACTCGGTGAATTCCTTTTGAGGGTACGGATTTCTTGAAGCTTAAAGAGTCGCGCTTCAAAGGACACTGCGCGACGTGATTCTGCAGAATCAGAAATGCTCGTGTCGCCACACTCGCAACCCCCTCAAAAGGAATCACGCTCGTTCTGAGGAAAAATACGGAAGCGGATGGGTTGCCAAAGGCAACCCATCCTTTCTTCCTCCAATTCAATATTCCATATTCGATATTCTACCCCTATACATTCCCCGCAATCTGATAAATAGGTATAAGTACTGATGCAAGCACGCCACCCACGCCAATACCAAGCGCGACAATCATTGCCGGTTCTATCATAGAGATCACTGTGTTGATTGCATTTGTAACTTCGCGCTGGTAAAAAATTGAAAGTTTTTGCAATATGTTCCCTAGTTCCCCCGTCTCTTCGCCAACTTTTACCATTTGAATCATTACATTGGGAATCTCTCTGTGTCCCTCTAGCGTCTTCGAAAGCGGTGAGCCGCCCTTCACCTTCTCCACTGCGTCCGTAAGGATGCTTTGAAAAATTTCATTGTCTACCACCTTTGCGGTAATTTCCAAAGAACGCACCATCGAGATGCCATTGCTCAACATCACAAACATATTGTCCGAGATGCGCGAAAGATAGAGTGTGCGATAAAGATTGCCAATAACGGGGAACCACAACTTCGCGTGCGCGAGAAAACTCGTACCGCGCGCGTAACGCCACACAAAGAAAATTGCTGCCACAAAAATCATCGCGACGAACACACCGTAATTTACGAGCAGAAAACTCGTTTTTATTACAATTGTCGTATAAAACGGCACCTCTTGCCCACTCTGAAGAATGATCTCGGATAATTTCGGAATGACAAGCGTGAGCATAAGTATCATCACAATAACGAACGTAGAGATAACGAAAGCGGGATAAATGAGCGCACCACGCACTTTTGATATGAGCTCGTACGAGCGCTCTAGGTAGTCTGCAAGAGCGCCAAATGTCTCGGAAAGCTTGCCAGACTCTTCCCCTCCGAGAACCATATTGACATAGAAATCAGAAAAAAGTCTCGGGTGCTTAAAGAGTGCTCCGGAGATTGGAACGCCGTTTTGAATATCATCGGCTATCTCTGTAAACTTTTTCGCAATTATCGGATTATCGGACTCTGTCGCTATAATGCGAAATGTCTTGAGCGCGGGAACATGGGCGTCGAGCAACGTTGCAATCTGTCTAGATATAATAGATATTTCTTTTACGGAAACACGGTTGAAAATATCAATGTCGAGCTCAAAGAAGTTTTTTTTATCTGCGGACCGCACCGAAACAACCACAAGTCCACTCCGCTGGAGCGAGTTAATGGCAGAATCCTGATTTTGGGCCTCAATGTTGCCTGAGGTTTCCCTTCCATCTTTTGAAACCGCTTTGTATGTAAAGAGCATTGTGGTGTTTGTACTGAAACAGTATTATTTATGACTGAAGCATTCGCTCGAGACCTTTTGGATTGGCTGAATACAGGAGTGCGTTTTCTGGGGTCACCTCGCCTTTGAGCACGAGCTCTGAAAGGCTTCTGTTCATGTCAATCATGCCGTCTTTCATCCCTGTCTCAATAACGATATCGACCTCGTGCGTGCGACCCTCGCGAATAAGACTCGATACGGCGGTGTTATTTATGAGAAGCTCGTATGCAGGAACAAGGCCTCCGGAAATGCGTGGAATGAGTCGCTGTGAAAAAATGCCGATCAAGCTTCCCGCAAGCTGAACACGAATCTGCGACTGCTGATCCCCGGGAAACGAATCGATGATACGGTCAATCGTCTGCGAAGCGTTGTTCGTGTGCAGTGTAGAGAGAACAAGGTGTCCTGTTTCCGCGGCTGTTACAGCCGTAGAGATTGTTTCCGAATCGCGCATTTCCCCAATCATAATAACATCGACATCCTGACGAAACACCGACTGAAGTCCGGATTTAAAATCATTTGTATCAATACCAACCTCACGCTGGTCGATAATCGCTTTTTGAGAACGGAATAAATATTCTATAGGATCCTCAATGGTGACAATGTGCTCTGCGCGGTCGCGATTAATGAGCTCAATCATCGACGCAAGAGTTGTCGATTTACCCTGCCCCACGGGACCAACAATAAGGAAAAACCCTTGCTTCTTTCTGGTAAAAATTTCAAGTATCGGAGGTAAATTTAGCTCCTTGATAGTCTTGACCTGTGTTGGGATTGCTCGGAGCGCCACGCCGACTGCATTTTTCTGATAGAAAGCGCTTCCGCGGAAACGTCCTTTGCCAAAAAATTCATACGAGAAATCGAGTTCTCTCTTTGCAAGAAATCGTTCTTTAAATTCGGGTGTAACAATTACAGAAAGCATCCCCATTGTGTCCTCGGCAGTCAAGACGGTGAGGTTCATAAGTGGAGTTAGGTTGCCGGAAATACGGAAAGTGGGATAGTGCCCAGCCGACAAGTGGATATCGGACGCGCCGTCAGAAAGAGCGCGCATTATTAAAATCTCAACCTCTTCTTTGTAATTGCGACTGGACATTGTTTAATTGTTTATTAATCTTCTCTGGCAAGTGGTTCTCCTTCAGCTAAAATAGTAATCACCTTTTCAACAACTTCGGATGGGTTTGCGGAAGCTTTTACCACGTACCCGTTTACGCCAAGCGCGCGCTCTTTTTCAGCAAGAGCCGGTTGTCCCAAATTCGAAAGCACGATAGCCTTTGCATTTGGCGCAAGCTTCTCGTTTTTTATAAGCGCAAAGAGTTCAAAACCGTCCATCGTGGGCGCCACGACATCGAGAAGCATGACATCGGGAATAATTCCTCCTTTCAATTTTCTGAGAGCATCGATACTTCCAAACGCCTGAGTCACCTCAAACCCTTTCTCTTTGAACTTGAGCGTGTACATTTCAAGAAGAAGTTTATCGTCATCGACAATAAAAATCTTTTTAGCTGTCTGGTTTGCCTCCATAACAATTCTATCATATCACAACGAAGTTCGTAAAGTCTATTATAGACGTTGTAAAGCCCTAGAGTGTATTTATCTCCTGGAATGGCACGATTTTATCCATACTTTTCAAAATTGCGTCCTCTTTCATTGAAATCATTCCTTTTTTACGAGTAGCTTCCCATAGGCGAACCTCTGTCGGCTCAGCCAAAATAATCTTTTCGATATCCTTGTCCACTGGAAATACTTCAAACACCGCTAAGCGCCCGCGCGTACCCGACGAGCATTCAGAGGTTGGCTTCGCCTCATGAAGAGGTCTCGAAAGATTGAGTTTTTCCTTGAATTCTTTAGGGAGATCTTGAAACTGTTTTTCAATCATCATATTAATCGCCCCGTCATTTGGAACTTCTTTATCACCGCCAGGACAAATCTTTTTTACGAGGCGCTGTGCGACAGAAAGTATCAAAGTGGGTGCAATAAGATAGGGGTCAATACCCATATCCACAAGACGAGGAATAGCGCCGATGGCAGTATTGGTGTGAAGTGTTGAAAGCACGAGGTGCCCCGTAAGAGCAGCCTGAATGGCAAGCTGTGCTGTTTCGGCATCACGAATTTCACCAACCATGATAATGTCGGGGTCCTGACGCAGTGTGGTGCGAAGCCCGGCGGCAAATGTATACCCAATCTCCGAACGCACTTGGGACTGATTAATTCCCGACATATTGTACTCAACTGGATCCTCGAGTGAGACGATATTTTTTGTTTCCTTGTCGAGTTCATTCAACATTGAATAAAGAGTGGTTGACTTACCGGACCCTGTGGGTCCCGTGATGAGGATGATCCCGTACGGACGCGCGAGAGCGCTTCGTACAAGAGCGAGGTGCTCAGGTCGGAACCCGATATCGTCAAGCTTCTGAACCCCTTTTTGCGTATCCAAAATACGCATTACAACTTTTTCCCCATAATACGCGGGAAATGTAGAGACGCGAAAATCGATTTTTCGTCCATCGATACGCGCCGAGAATCGCCCGTCTTGAGGCTTGCGTTTTTCGTCAAGCTTGAGAGATGCAAGTATTTTAATACGCGCCACCACCGAGCTGTGCACATCGACAGGAAGAATGAGACTTGTAAAAAGCTCGCCGTCAACACGGAAACGCACGCGTACATTCTCGCCAGTGTGTTCAATATGAACATCAGATGCTCCGCCTTCTGTTGCGTGACGCAAAATAACCGCGGTAATCTTTGCCACGGGGGCATCCTCCACGACATGCGCTTCTTTTTTTGCACCAGCACCGCCTTTTTCAGTGTTTTTCTTAAGAAGAGCTTCTTTGTCGACGTCAATTATGTCAACCTCGAGCTCCGAAAGCGCCTTTGTCACTTCTCCCGTGAGTCCGCGATAGCTTTCAAGAATCACCTTCAGGTCTTCGTTTGATATGAGAAATATCTTGAAAGGCATCCCGAGTTTCGTCGCGATAAACTGCAATGCGTCGCGAGCTTCGATGTTTTCGGGATCTGTGATACCAATCTCAAGAACCTCGTCCACCACCCCTATTGGAGCAAAGCGATAATGCGAAGCGGAGTCTTCGGGAATATATTTTAAAATTTCAAAATCTACACCCTTGCCTTTTAGTTCGCGCGTAGGCAGGTTGAAATAAAGCCCGCGTCCTTTCAAAATATTTTCTTTTGTCACCCCTGCTTTTGAAAGTACTTCGTCTATCGCCTCTCCGTCATTCAAACGCTTCAAGAGCGCCGGGACTGAGTCCTTTTTTATGATACCGTGAAGCGCGAATGTGTCGAGGATTGCCATGGAGCATGTTTAACGGGTTAACGGCTGTTCTCCAATAACTTTCATTTTTAATTTCCATGCGGTAATAACGAACGGGTTTGGTCTACCCACTGCCTCGCTCGGTATGGCAACGGTAAAGTCTTGTAGGCTTTTAAATGCAGGCGAGTCAAAAATAAGTCTCGAACCAGATACTGCGCGCTCCAAATCACCAAGGTCCCTAACAGTATAGTCAATCTCTGCGCCGATGGATGCCGTATTTTCGGCAATTTTTGCAATCGAGGCAATTTTGTCAGTAAGGGCGGTATCTTTCTTCACAAAAACAAAATATCCGACAACTAAGACTCCCCCTAAAACGACTACGGTCAATATGTTTATCAAAATCGATTTTGTTTTTTCCTTTTGCATATAATTATTTAAGTGAGTAGGTTTCTACTGTTACTGTATATTTGTAAATCGGAGACGACACCACCTTTAATTTTGAATCGCTCGGTAACATGATAAAAGAAACAGATGTTATATCGATTAGCCCCAGGCTTTTTTCAAGATCATTTAAAAAGAGCTGTGCTGTCTCGTATGAAGTGGTGAAGGAGAAACTTGCCTTTGTGTTTATGTATTTTTTGTCGGACGAAGTCGTAGAGTCGAGATTCCTCTCAGTTTGTCCTTGCGCTTGATTTATTTTTGCACCCAAAGACACTGTGTTTACGAGCCCCTGCGTGGCGCTAATAGCGCCTGGTGCAGTACTCTTGGGCGAAGCATTTGCAGGCTCGTCCACCTTGATGTCCGACAGAATAATTCTGTTCTTTCTACCGATATATTGAATATTGTTTGCAAAACGAACCGTATCAATTTTTTCCGGAAGAAAAACTTCAAAACGGGCGCTCTCGGAAGGATCGATGCTACTCAAGTTTTTCTTGGTTTTATCGATTAACATTTTAATCTCACCGGATGTATTGAGAATCTTAGAAAGAGATACAATATCACCTCGACGCTCCTTATTGAGGTCGTACGCCGGTACGACATAAAAAAATGCGAAACCGAGGGATAGTATTATTGTAATAAATGAGACGATTGGTTTAGTCATATTAGTATGTTACCAAAATTTAAGCTTCGACCAGAGCGACATTAAAAAAGATTGCTTCTCTGTGACCGTTGGGGTCGTTGCCACATCGCGTTCCCCCGCCGTCTGATCGCTTGCCGTATTGCCATCTCTGGTAGGAGGAATACTGTCAGGCTCTGTGGCAGACACTGGCGACTCTATTGAAGCTTCAAATGCTGGTGGAGTGGCAATTGGAGCTTTTAAATTTATAATGGTTGTCGTTGCAACAGACACATCGGCTTGAAGTGTTGGAACATTGAAACTACTTACATTGTTTACATACAATAAATAATCAGGTGAAAAGGTCATAACAAGAGTGAATGTAACCGTGCCGTATTTTGTAAGACTCACGTCACGCACCAAAAACGATGAGAGATCTTTAGTTTGATTACGGAAAATATCTGATTGGTACGCAAGTGCCGAATATGTTGGCGCTTCACCGGAAATCTCAAGCGTCGAACCATCAGAACTTTTCCTGAAAGAAAACTTCTCGTACAAAACACTTTCAGTTGTATTTTTTGACAAAAACGCAAACAGAGGAGACACTACCGCATGTGTGCTTAAAAGTTTGCGCGCAAGCAGGGCGCGTGCGCGAAACACCTTTGCTCCTGAAACCTCTGTGTTATCGATTAATTCTTTTTGCGCCGATTTTATTTCAATTGTTTTTGCTGCTACCTCTTGGTTCAATATATCGTTGTGATAATATAAACCTGCGTAAGCGCCGACAACTGAAACAAAGGCAATACCGGCAATAAACCCAAGCGCGCTCCTAGGACGGCGCCTCTCCAAAAAAGACTCCTCTCGAACGAGCGACCCTTTTGGAATGAACGAAATTTTTGGGTTGTTACCTTCCATAATTATTCTTCTTTATTATACTATGTTTATTATCACTCTTCCAGTCCTTTTAGCGCAATACCGATAGCAACCGCAAAATTTGGGCTCAACTCTTTCAGTGTTGAAGACAAGAACGCCGGCGTATCGACACGCGCAAACGGGTCACCGAGAACTATCGAGGCACCTCGGAAATTTTGCGCCACCGTTTTCTCTATACCTTTTAATCGCGCGCCACCACCGACCAAGATGACTTTTGAAATCTTTGTATTATATTTTCGTTCATAGTTTTCCGAGAACCGAGATGCTTCGTTCATAATGTTCGCAAGGATAAGCTCCGCAACCACAGTGACATCTCGTCCGTCATCGTCTCCCGTCATACCAGCGCGGCACTTTATTTCTTCAGCTTGGTCAAAAGAAAGTTGGCGTGAACGAGAGAGCGCAAGCGTGATGTCCTGCCCACCCGAGGAGATTACATGCGAACCGCGCACTATCCCCTCATCCACCAATGCAAGCTTTGTACTCCCAGCGCCGATGTCAATAACGAGTGCCGACAGGAGGTCGCGACCAACTACTGCGCGAAGAGTACTAAATATTTCAATCTCAAAATTCGCCTCTTCTCCTGGGATATATGCGTCGCGTTTGATTAATTCATATTTTTTAATAATCTCGTTATGAATCGCGGCAATAATGACTTCAATCTTTCCGATTTGTTTTGCTACGGTGGCCTCGGTTGCAACCGCTGATGGAACTTTTGTTTCTGTTTTGCGCTTTGGCAACACCCACCAGTCGAGCGAGACTTCGCTTATTGGTACGGGAATGTACCGCCTTGCTTCTATGGGAATCATCGATTGAAGCTCTTTACTACCAATATCTGGAAACTCAACAACCGTGAGCAAGCTTGCGCTGAAAGGAATGGCCATGAGCGCGTGATTGGCGACAATCCCTGTTTCTTTTAAAATATCTCGAAGGGCTTCCGCGATTTTTTCTTCAGGAAGATTAGTCGCTTGTCCTGAGGATTTCCCGCCACGGGGACCCAGAGCAATCTCACCGTAGTTTCGCAAAACTACCCTTTCTTCGACTTTTTCAATTGCAATAACCTTAATAGATGACGAGCCAATATCTATGCCGAGGATTACCCCTTCATTTCCCGACGAAAAAACTTTTTTGAGTGATTCTAAAATTGAAGCCATAATGTAAGGTATAATGAGTAGTATATCATGGAAAATGAAATCCTCCGTACCCGCAAACATGAAAGTTATCCACAAGCACTTACTATTATCCACATTCACACGCCTCGTTGATGCCTTATTCCCTCGCGTGTGCGAAGGATGTGGGAAAAGCGGCGTTATTTTATGCGAAAACTGCGCCGGAAACATCCCAAGAGCTCAAAAATCCGAATACTCATTCATTACGTCTATTTTTGATTATAGAAACCCAATTATCCGCGGGGTGGTTTGGAAATTTAAATACAAGAACGCGCGCGTGGTCGCAAAATGTTTTGGAGAGAAACTTTATGAGGAAATACTGGGCGACTTGGGCGACCGCCTCCACATCTCTCAGGAAGAAACTTTTTTACTCGTGCCTATTCCACTTCACAAAAAACGTTTGAGCGAGCGAGGATACAACCAGAGCGAGCTTCTCGCGCGGGAGATTATAAAATACGACACGGGAAAAATACTCCAGCTCGCACCTAAAGCGATCATCCGCAAAGAGAAAACTTTGCCACAAGCAAAGAAAGAAAAACGTGCCGCCCGTTTTGAAAACCTACGCGGGGCGTTTGTGGCAATCCCAGAGCTCGTGCGCGGGAAACACATTGTTCTCATTGATGACGTCACTACCACAGGAGCAACACTCACAGAAGCGCGCAAGGCACTTCTGAAGGCTGGCGCCAAAACAGTGCGCGCATACGCAGTGGCTCACTAGAGAAAACACACACCACCAATACAAAAACTCCCTTAGCGGGAGCTTTTTTGTATTTGCGGAGACGGAGGTTCATCGGTCACGAGTTACTAATTCGCTACGCTCATAAGTACTCTCGACCCCGGCTTGGCGACAAGCACTCACTTCGTTCGTCTTGTGTACCGCCTCCGCCTTTCGAATCCCTCCGTCTCTCGCAAAACTTTAAAACCCCAAGGCTGTCGCCTTGGGGTTTTGTTTGGCGGAGACGGAGGGATTCGAACCCTCGAGGGGTTTTATCCCCTGCCTCGTTAGCAGTGAGGTACCTTCGGCCTCTCGGTCACGTCTCCATTGTTTTTCAAATTTTGCAGGAGAAACAAGAAAACCTTATCATACTCCACTCTATTTTGCTATAATGCTCAGTATGCACCATAACCTCACCATAACCGACAAAATACTAGCGAAGACTCTCCTGCCACTTATTCCGTATTGGATGACACCAAACATAGTTTCGTGGCTACGACTTGCAAGCATTCCGTTCGTTGGATATTTCCTGTGGAACGAAAATTACGCGATTGCGCTTCCTCTATTTTTCGTTTCCGCATTTTCTGACGCGGTAGACGGCTCGCTTGCGCGCACGAGAAACCTTGTCTCTGATTTTGGGAAAATGTTTGACCCGCTCGCCGACAAGCTCCTCATAGCAACAGCCGCGATTATCCTCATACCGCAGTATCTAGGATGGAGCATCGTACTTGCCATCGTTACCATAGAGCTCACACTTATCGCAAGCGCCTATGTGCAGAAAACGTATTACGGAAAAACAATCCAAGCAGAAAATACCGGCAAACTCAAAATGATTCTGCAGTCACTCGGCATCGGCGCACTCCTTATTTATATTATTTGGAACATCGGTCTGTTTCTCGCCATCGCGCAGTATTTCTTTTACGCGGCAATTTTCTTTGCACTTCTCTCTCTAGTAGTGTATCGTGCCGTATAACAAAGTTATGCACCGCATTCCATACACCCCAAAAGATTTCGCGTGGACAAAATGGTCCGCGTCGGACATTAAAGCGCTTCCAGCAAAAATTATCGCCGAGAAAAAAGCGAGGCTTGCCAATGTCGCAAAAATAAGAAAAGGGGCTCACACTTTTGAAAACACGATATATGCCCTTGAATCTTCAGACTATGGGATTTCCGAAACTGTTCTCAAAATAGACCTTCTGCAAAATGTATCGCCCAAAAAGACCATCCGCGACACCGCAAAGCGCACAATAGAATCCATTGAAAAACAAATGATTCGTATTGAACGCGACCCAAAAATCTGGGAAGCACTCAAGGACTACAAGAATGGTGCGTGGAAAAAAGAACAAAAAAGTCTTGCTCCGGAAGACAAAAAATTGTTCCATGATATGTTTCTTGCCTACAAACGCATGGGTTTTGACCTCGCACCCGAAAAACAAAAACGCATAAAAGAGATAACAGAGCGCCTTTCAAAACTTTCAAACGAATTCCGCCACAACATCAATAGTTACGAGGACTATATTACAGTCACCGAAAAAGAAATGTCTGGACTCACGAAGCGCTACACTTCCGGGCTCAAGCGCGACAGAAAAGGAAACTACATCGTTACACTCGCATATCCAGACTATGTTCCATTTATGGAGCTCGCACAAAATGAAAACAAACGCAAAGAGCTCAACAATAAATATTTACAAAAGGGTGGAAAGAAAAATATGAAGGTACTCGGCGAGATGCTTCGCCTACGCGCCGAAAAGGCGCGGATTCTCGGCTACAAAACACACGCCGACTACAAGACCGAGCTTCGCATGGCAAAATCAGGAAAAACTGCGTTTGATTTTGAAATGTCGCTTCTCAAAAAAGTCGAGCATGGTGGAAAACACGACCTTGATGAACTTCGTGACCTCAAGCGCGCGATTACTAAAAATCTTCACGCCGAGCTTTTCCCTCATGATATAGCCTACTATGGCCACGAGCTCCAAAAGAAACGATTCAAATTTGACAGCGAAGAGGTACGCGCATACTTCCCTCTTGATCGTGTGCTCACGGGGACATTTAAAATTTATTCAACGCTTTTTGGTGTTACTTTTGAAAGACTAAAAGGTTTCCCGCTATGGCACCCTGATGCCGCACTGTACGCCATAAAAACATCTCAAGGAAAAACCATTTCCTACTTTGCGCTTGACCTTCACCCGCGCGAAGGCAAGTACGGACATGCGGCGGCATTTGGCATCATAGGCGGACGCGATGCTTCATTTACGAGCAATAAGTACATCCCGCCTTTTGCTTCCATGGTTACCAATTTCACAAAACCTACTGCAAAAAATCCATCTCTTCTTTCACACGGCGAAGTTGAAACATTCCTTCATGAGTTCGGGCATATTATGCACTATACGCTCACAACTGCGCGTTACGGCTCACAGGCGGGCTACAACACGGCATGGGACTTCGTGGAAGCTCCGTCGCAAATGCTCGAGCATTGGGCATGGAACAAAAAATCTTTGGCTATTTTGTCTGCACACCACGAAACAGGAAAACCTATTCCGCAGTCGCTTTTGAAAAATCTTATCGCGAGCGAAAACCACCTCCTGCGATATGCAACCCTTCGCCAACTAATTCTAGGTATATTTGACCTCACACTACACTCTGGAGGACACTCACTCGAACCCGCAAAGCTCTACCGCGACCTAATGAAAAAACATACTGGTATCAATATCCCAAAGGGCGCAATTTTCCCCGCTGGTTTTGGCCACCTCGACGGCTACGATGCCGGCTACTACGGCTACCTCTGGTCAAAAGTTTACGCGGCGGATATGTTCACCCGATTTGAAAAAGAAGGAATCTTGAGTAAAAAAATAGGCGCGTTGTACAAAAAATGTATCCTCGAAAAAGGCGGAAGCCGAGAGGAACTCGAACTCGTAAAAGAATTTCTCGGGCGCATGCCATCAAATAAAGCGTTTCTCAAAGAGATTGGCATTAGCAAGTAGATTCTTTATATCAGAACTTGCATGCTATAATCTAGTTAATCTTTTGTGGAGAATTCTGCGAAGAAATAATAATAATTAACATTTTTATGAATAAATATATTTTAGGAGGAGTAGGATTGCTTATTGTTGTCTTTATAATAATTTTCATGAAGACCGACAAACCACTAGCAGTGGAAACACCGGCAAAACAAGTCGTAGCAGGACAGACGGTAACATACACCAATGAAGGGTTTGTTCCGGAAATACTTACGGTAAAAGCGGGAACGATGGTAACTTTTATCAACCAAAATGATTCGCCAATGTGGGTCGCATCTGCCAAACACCCTGACCACAAGCTTTACCCAGAGTTTGACCCTAAAACAGCTGTTCCAAAGGGTGGCTCTTATTCATTCACATTTACAAAAGTTGGTACGCATCCGTATCACAACCACGTCCTACTTGGGAAATTCGGTAAAATTGTTGTAGAATAGTTTGATGATCCATAAACACGAAAAAGCGATACTTCTGCTTAAGCTGGGGGTCGCTTTTGCGTTTATCTATCCGGCACTCTCGGGCCTCATTGACCCATCGCCGTGGATAGGCTACGTTCCTGAATGGATTGACTTATTTATGCCTAGAGAAATTTTCTTGACTATTTTTTCTCTATTTGAAATTTTCGTGGCGATTGGAGTACTCTTTTGGAACAAAGCCCTCCCTTCTGTCATTGCTGGGTTAATGCTCATTTCTATTGTTTTATTGAACAGGAGCGAATTCTCTGTTGTGTTTCGCGACCTTTCAATAGCCTTCGCTGCTTTCGCTCTCGCATTCCTCGTTAAAAAAGGATGAAAACCCTGCCTGCAACACTTCCAACAACTCCGCTTTCGGAAATATTTCGCCTGACACCCGTACAGAAAGTGGGGCTCGAGAAGCTGGGTATTAGGACAGCTGAAAACCTCCTGCGCTACTTCCCCACACGCTACACGAGCATTGCGGAAATAAAACACATTGCCAATATAGAAAAGGGTGATACTGCAACAATCTACGGGCGTGTTGTTTCATCAAAGACATCGAAAGGATTCCGGTCAAAAATTCCAATGACCGAAGCTGTCATAGAGGATGCCACTGGGCACATCAAGTGTGTGTGGTTTCATCAGGCCTACATTGCAAAAATGCTTATCCCCGGCACGATGGCAAAACTTTCCGGGCATGTCGAGGAGCGCAAAGGGGTGCTCTATCTCGCAAATCCGGAACTCTCGCGCGCAAAAGAGCTTCCCATTGACGCAAGTGATTCGCTTTTTCGAGATAATGAGGATGAAACTATTTTTTACCCAGTCTATCCGGAAACAAAGGGCGTCTCCTCACGATTTATTTATCACCATATTCAAAAACTGTTTAGTCGCGGTGTACTCGACAATATTCCAGACCCCATTCCGGAAGATATCCTACTGCGCTACCACCTGCCCACACTTCGCACCTCACTCGTGTGGATTCACGCTCCACAAAAAGAGAGTGATGAGAAGGCGGCGCGAAAGCGTTTTGCATTTGAAGAAGTTTTTATGATTCAGCTAGCAAGAAAGCTAGAGCGCGCGCAAACTTTAGAACACGACGGATTTACGATTAAACCGGAATCAAAAGCGCTAGCGCAGTTTACCGCGCGCTTCCCTTTTACACCAACCGCGTCGCAGACGCACGCGCTTGATGATATTTTTTCTGATTTTAAAAAAGGATTGCCCATGGCGCGATTGCTCGAAGGCGATGTCGGCTCCGGAAAAACGTTTGTCGCCGCGGTTGCCGCATATGCTGTCGTAACTACCGCGCCTCACGATAACAAATTTGGGAATCTCCAAGTTGCCTATATGGCTCCTACTGAAATTCTCGCAGAACAGCATTTCAAAAGTTTCATTGAATATTTCCGCAGTCTTCCAATTGAAATCGGACTTCTAACCGGAAGCGGCGCGAAAAAATTCCCATCCAAAACTGACCCCATAGGTCCGACCTCTGTATCGCGTGCGCAACTTTTAAAGTGGGTTGCTGAAGGAAAACTTCCCATCCTCATCGGTACACATTCGCTCATTCAAAGAAGCGTGGAGTTTAAAAATCTCGGTCTTGCTATTGTAGATGAACAACATCGTTTTGGGACCTCGCAAAGAAGTAAGCTAGCAAAAAAAGATACTATCCTTCCGCATTTTCTATCGATGACCGCAACTCCAATCCCCCGTACCCTTGCACTCACAATATACGGCAACCTCGACCTCACTCTTCTAGACGAAATGCCAGTCGGGCGTCTTCCAATCAAGACAGAACTCGTTACAAAAAGTAACCGCAAGAAAATGGAAGACCATATCCGTAGAGAAATCGCACGCGGTCGCCAAGCGTATATTATTTGTCCGCGTATTGACGAGCCTGACCCAGAGAAAGAGCTAGCACTCCAAGCAAAATCAGTTATTGCTGAGGCCAAGCGCATTGCGGAGGATGTTTTTCCAGAATTTAAAGTTGGCATACTCCACGGAAAAATGAAACCTGACGAAAAAGAATGGGTGATGGCGGAATTTAAAAAAGTGACAATTCATATTCTCGTTGCCACTTCAGTTATCGAAGTCGGCGTAAATGTTCCCAACGCCACAATGATTGTAATCGAGGGTGCCGAACGATTTGGTCTCGCGCAACTCCACCAACTCCGCGGACGCGTCATTCGCAGTAATCACCAAGCGTACTGCTACATCCTTACCGACAGTACAAACGAAACATCATTGAAACGCCTCAAAGCCATAGTAACCGCAAAAAACGGATTTGACCTCGCCGAGCTCGACCTCACGCTTCGCGGTGCGGGAGAGCTTTCTGGCGGAAAACAGTGGGGAATCTCCGACCTCGGTATGGAGGCAATTAAAAATATAAAGATGGTCGAAGCGGCGCGCACCGAAGCATCGCGAATAGTCGCGGAAGACCCCGAACTTGCGAAGTATCCAGTGCTCCGTGTGTATATCGAAAAAAACCACCGAAATACTCATTGGGAGTAAAACTTGCCCGAGTGCATAGTTTGCTATACTATTGAAAACACCTCCCACCCATAGCTCAGTCGGTGCTTTGCCCGTAGGTCATTTTGCTAAATGAACCACGGAGCTTATAATGACAAGCGAGGACTGTGTGGGAGAGTAATCTCTCACACGACATCCGAGTGCCGTCATTATATGGCATTAAAATTTTGTGTCCACCCATAGCTCAGTCGGTTAGAGCACGGAGCTTATATCTCCGCGGTCCTTGGTTCGAGTCCAAGTGGGTGGACACAGAATTTTAATACCATATATCTCCGACGGTCGAGGGTATCGAGTCCAAGTGGGTGGACCAAGAATGGACAACGCAACATCCAACAAAATAAATATTTTACTCGCATTGGTCGCTCTTGGGGCTATTGGCTATTTAAGCTACCAAAATTACCAACTTACGAAAGCAAAAATTGTGCTTGAGATTGAGCTCGCAAATACAAAACAGGAATTTGCGTCAACTACTGAAAAATTGAGCGGAGATATTGAAGCATTTAGAAACCTCCTCATCACAACTCAGGGCGAAAAGGTAACCGCAGAGCAAAATGTTCGAAATCAACAAGAAGCCCTAGATGGAATGTCTAACACGCTTGGACTGTACCAAAAACTAGTTACCACGGATCGTGAACTTTTGGCAAAGTACTCAAAAGTCTTCTTTCTAAGCGAAAACTATACACCCAAATTATCTGTTTCCATCCCCACCACTTACACAATTGAAAAAGAAAAAGAGAAGATGATTTCGGCTGACGTGTGGCCGTTCCTTAAAAAAATGATTGATGATGCGGCGGCAACGAGCACAGATTTAAAAATTATTTCAGCCTTCCGCTCGTTTGATACACAGAGCACATTAAAATCCGCCTACAAGGTTACTTTCGGCTCTGGTTCAAATAAATTTTCCGCAGACCAGGGTTATTCTGAACACCAGCTCGGCACCACCGTAGACTTTACCACAACAAAACTTGGTACCAATAATTCCACATTTGGAAAAACTGTGGGTTACACTTGGCTTACAGAAAATGCTTACAAATATGGATTCATTCTTTCGTACCCACAAAAAAATACCTACTACATTTTTGAACCATGGCACTGGAGATTTGTTGGCAAAGCTCTCGCATTGAGGCTTCACGATGAAAAGAAAAACTTCTATGATCTTTCCCAGCGTGATATCAACGAATACCTACTTACTCTTTTTAACCAATAGATATTCCTATAGAAAGAAGCGCGTCAAAATCATCGCAAGCACAATAATCCCCGAAAGCGAGCACCAGAAGCACCACGCGCGAATAATGCGCCACTGAATGTAGAAAAAGTAACACGCCATAACGGCACCTCCAAAAAGAATCAAGTATTCACCCAGCACTACTGTCGAAGAAGTATCTCCGGAAAAAAGCATCCATTCGACGACCGCAAGTGTGGCATAAAAAATGATACCGAGAATTTCATTGGAAATACCGAATGTTTTACTATATGGACTTTTCCACACAGTACTGCATCCATCCCCTATCAAGCATACAGGTGTGCGATGCTTCCTAGCCTCATAATTAAGATAGAGTGATTCGGCGATTCCAAAGAGTGACAAAATAAAAATAACAAGATGACTGTCCATGGTTGTAATTATATAATTGCTTCTTCTTTTTTCTTCTTCGGCATGATTCCGTTTGCGACAAGAATCTTTTCAAATTCCTCACGCTCAATAGACTCTTGAACCACAAGTTCATTTGCGATTGCATCAAGCGCTCCACGGTGCTCCGTCATCACCAACCGCGCACGGGCAAATCCATCATTCATAATTTTAGAAACTTCAGAATCAATCTTCGCGGAAACTTCTTCCGAGTAGTCGCGACTGTTTACGCCTCGGCCCCCAAAGAGAGCACGCCCACCAGATCCTTCGAGAGCTACGGGGCCTAGTTTTTCTGACATACCATATTTGGTAACCATATCCCGCGCAAGTGCAGTAGCTACCTGCAGGTCATTTGATGGCCCTGTGGTAATGTCTCCAAAAACCATTTCCTCGGCAACATACCCGCCAAGCGACATAGCAATATCGTCCAAAAAATCTTTCCTTGAACGCAAGCGTGTCTCCTCTAGTGGAAGCTTTAGTGTGTACCCGCCAGCATTTCCACGCGCAATAATTGAAATCTTGTGCACGGGATCTGCGTTCGGAAGCACTGACGCAACGAGCGCGTGCCCGGCTTCATGATATGCTGTAATTTTCTTTTCTTCTTTCGACAGGATGTGGCTTCTGCGTTCAGGTCCGAGCATCACTTTTTCAATGGAACGAATGAGGTCGTATTGCGCAACAGTTTTTCTGTCTTCCCGTGCGGCTAAAATCGCGCCTTCATTCATGAGTGACGCCAAATCAGCTCCGGAAAATCCCGGTGTGCGCTCTGCCACCACTTTCAAATTAACATCCTCCGCGAGAGGCTTTTTCCGCGCGTGAATATTCAAAATCTCCTCGCGACCTTCGCGGTCTGGTAGGTCAAGGGTTACGCGACGGTCGAAACGGCCCGGACGGAGTAGCGCTGGGTCTAGCACATCGGGCCTGTTCGTAGCCGCCATCACAATCACCTTTTCCGATGGTTCAAAGCCGTCCATCTCGACAAGTATCTGATTGAGTGTTTGCTCACGTTCATCGTTTCCACCGCCCACGCCGGCGCCACGCACACGCCCGACCGCGTCTATCTCATCTACGAAAATAATTGCCGGCGCAGCCTTCTTTGCCATTTTGAAAAGGTCACGCACACGCGATGCGCCGACACCGACAAACATTTCTACAAATTCAGAACCAGAGAGATGAAAGAACGGCACTCCTGCCTCGCCTGCAACCGCGCGCGCAAGCAAAGTTTTTCCTGTACCCGGCGCACCCATGAGAAGCACACCTTTGGGAATCCGCGCACCGATGTCCAAAAACTTTTTAGGGTTGCGCAAAAAATCCACAATTTCCACAAGTTCTTCTTTTGCCTCTTTTGCGCCAGCAACATCTTTGAATGTGACTTTTTGACTTTGATCGTTCGGGTCGATGATGCGCGCTTTTGATTGGCCGAAAGAAAACGCTTGCATCCCCGCCCCTTTCACCTGCCGTGAAAGCATCCAGAACACAAGACCAATAAGAATGATTGGCAAAAGAAACGGCAACGAATTTAACAAATAGTAGCCGAAGCCACTTTCATTTTTTACCTCCACCTCAACCTTTGCAAGTTTTTCGGCCGACACGCCGTAGTTCACCAGTGTCTGAGAAAGTGACGACTCTATTTCTTTTTTGGATTTCTTTTTAGTCCCATCGGCATACTCGGCGTTAATCATCCCTCCTTCAACGGTAATCTTTTTTACCGCACCGCTTGAAATATCCTGCGCAATTTTTGAAACTGAAACCTCTTCAACTTTATTTTTGTTTCCGACAACGGCTGAGTAGAGCGTTGAAATAATAAGGAACACGAGGACTGCAGTAAGAAGATTAGAGAAAAATTGCCCGCCCGTCGGCATAGACGGAAGCCCGGGGATTTTCCCTTTATTTTCGCTCTTCTTCCCTTTTTCTTTATTCCCCTTCTTGTTCTTCAAAATTTCCATAGTAGAAACAGTATACACAAATCACCGCCAGACTGCTAGAATAACAAAGTGACGTTGATTCAAAATAAAAAAGTACACTTCAATTACGAAATACTCGAGCGATATGAGGCGGGTATCGAGCTTTTGGGTACCGAGGTAAAAGCGGTTCGTGCTGGACGAGGCTCGCTTGAAGGCGCGCATGTGACTGTCCGTGGTGGCGAGGCATACCTAGTTGGAGCAACTATCCAGCCTTACCAGACCGGCAATACGCCAAAGGACTACGATGCGATGCGCAATCGCCGGCTCCTTTTGACAAAAAAAGAGCTTGCGGAGCTTGCCGAAAAGGAGTCTAAAAGGGGCTTGACAATAGTGCCTATTGGGGTGTATAATAAAGGTCACAAACTCAAGGTGGAAATTGCGGTAGTGCGTGGTAAAAAAACGCACGACAAGCGAGAAACGATTAAGAAGCGTGAAGCCGATAGAGATGTGATGCGAGAAATTAAGGGCACCCGCTAAAATTTTTCCGATAAAAACTTAGGCGGGCAAGCAAGATAGAACATTGATAATTTAGTTACGCATTTAAATACGGGGATGATTGGCCTAGACAGGCGGTTACCTTTGGTTGGTGCTGTGCCGAGAATGCTCGAGATCTCGTTAAACCTCGAGTACACAAGTATGTGCTAAAAACACTCTTGCAAAAGTGAAGGCAACAGTTTCTCCGTATTTTACGGCGAACGCCTTCACTCCTGTTTACGCTTTAGCCTAAGCAGCATTCGCGCTTCGTACGCCCTCTAGAGAAGTCGCGGGTGATATAAAAAGAGGGCTCATCGCTTTGAATGACTCTACAAAGTGAAAAAACATAGAGTATCGGTAATGTATGATTTAGGATATTTTATACACACATTACTTAAATTAAGGCCTCGGTCTTAAAATAAGTATCCTACGCACAGTAGATTCCTACTAAAACATCGTCTGCACGGGGGTTCGATTCCCCCCATCTCCACAAATACACAAAATACCTGAAGCAACTGCTTCAGGTATTTTGTGTATTTGTGGAGATGAGCAAGGTGTCTGCACACCTTGCGTGGGGGAATCGAAAAGCGCAGCCATATTTTGTCACCAGACAAAATGGCGAGCTGGGGCTGCGAGTTCATTGAGCGACGGCGAAATGAAACTTGTAGCCGATGAACCCAATCCACAATTGCACCCCCGAAGGCGTCTTGCCTTCGGGGGTTTTGCAATTGTGTGAGATGTGGGGAATCGAAAGACGGAGACATCCCGAGGCTTTTGCGAGGGAGTCGACGAATCAGCAGATTTGTGTCTTGGACTCGGGGGTAGCGAACACTTTGTATTTTGTGAGTACCCGAAACAAAATACTTAGTGATTCGTGACCGATGAACCCTGCGCGCCTTGCGTGGGGGAATCGAAGACTCGGAGCATATTTTTGTTTGCCGCCTGCAAACAAAAATGCGAGAGGCAGCCAAAGAACGCGAGATGTTTTATGAGTCCGTAAGGACGAAAGAAAACTCCGCGATTCTGAGGCGATGAACCCGGGGTCGTAAATTTCACACAACAAAGTTGTGTGAAATCTTACAACATGATTTTTGAAGTGCAAAAATCAGAATCGAAGTCTCGGAGCATGTGTTGACTTTCCATACTTGGGAACCTATCATTAAGTGTAAGCCTGGTGCAGGTTGCCACAAGAATCGACTCGAATTTAATTTTTTAATCATAATATACACATGAAATATCTACATATAAAACGTAATAAGTATACTCTCGGTGTTCTCATTCTATCAGTATTTTTGGGGACATATTTTACCGCCCTTGCTGTTTCGCATCCCGTCTCTAATCCCCTCTCAATAAACCCAACCAGTGCGAAAGTAAAAGTCGGAGGAATGGTCAGGCTACAGGCAAATTATCAGCCAGTGACACCATGTCCAGATGGTAAAGCTTGCATTATGCTAGCGCTGGCTCCTTACCAAGTTGCGGCAAAATGGACTTCGAACAGTAAAGTAGCTACGGTAGAATACGGAGTGGTAACAGGTATTTCCGCAGGCGACGCCACGATTACCGCAACCTACACTGATTCTTCTGGAGTCGTATCTACGGCGAGTGCACTAGTGAGAGTGCTGGATGACACCACATCTGTCTCCAATGTTCTCTTCATCAACCCAACCAGCGCAATAGTGAAAGTCGGAGGGTCAGCTACGCTCCAGGCGAGCTACCAGCCATCTATGCCTCCCTGCCCCGTCGGCAATAGTTGCATTATGATAGCGCCAGCTCCTTATTTGGTTCAAGCAAAATGGACTTCGAACAGTAAAGTAGCTACGATAACAAGTAGTGGAGTGGTAACTGGTGTTTCCGCAGGCACCGCCACGATTACGGCAACTTTCACAGAGTTTGGGGTTTCCTCAAGCGTTGTTCATATGGCGACTGCAACAGTAACGGTAGTCGGCACAACAAACACAGGCAGTGGGCCTCTTTCCATCAACCCAGCCAATGCGAGGGTTAAAATCGGAGGATCAACAACACTTCGGGCGAGCTATCAGCCAGTGACATCATGTCCAGATGGTAAAGCTTGCATTATGCTAGCGCCAGCTCCTTATACAGTTCAGGCAACATGGACTTCAAGTAACTCCAAAGTGGCTTCTGTAACATACAAAAGCAACTGCCCTACTGGTGCACTATGCGCTAGGTTTGCGGATCCAACAAACTATCTAACTGCCGTAGTAACCGGTGTTTCTGCCGGCACCGCCACGATTACCGCAACCTATACGGATTCTTCCGGTGTTGTGTCTACGGCGAGTGCGCTGATAAGTGTTGAGCAGATGTTTGGTATTAACCCCCCACCATTCCAACCTTCGGTCAGAACCTTTGTTTATAATTTACGTGTCGGGTCACGAAGTGATGACGTGATGGAACTGCAACAGAAACTGCAAAGTCTTGGTTACTTTTCTCAATCCGAACAACCAACAGGATACTTTGGGCGTATAACCAGAGCAGCAGTGATTAAATTCCAAGAAGAAAATGGGATACCAGCTACCGGTTTTGTGGGTCCGTTAACGAGAGAAGAATTGAATAAGTAATCTCGGTAAATACCTTAAGAACAAATAGTAAAACGAAAAAGACTAAAAAACCCCGCCTGTCAGCTGACAGGCGGGGTTTTTTAGTCTTTTTCGTTTCAAGTAATATGGGGTATACTATTAAGGAATCGCAATATCTATGCCACAAGAAGATTCTACAAATAAAATAGGGCGTGACAATAAACCTGGTATCTACTTTGGAGTACCGGACTCGCCAACCGTTTCAGTTGCAGGCAAAACCGCTGATACCACGCCAGAAAACAGAGTATCAACTGTGCGCACGGTGCGCACAATGGAGAAGGACATTGCCGAAGCAAGAGATCTCGAGAAAAGACTTTCTGATTTAAGAAAGAAAGAAAAAGGCGGAGGAGCAAATTTCTTAACCACGATGTGGTCAAAAATTTCCGGAAAGGCAGCGGCTGAATCGAAAACTGCCAACATCGCTGTGGAAAAAGAGCAGACTCGGGCAAAAGAATGGGCGGAAGTAAAACAAACACGGGCAAAAATTGCCTCGGATGCCGCGCTTATTGCGACACAAAAAGAAGAAACTCGAGTTGCAAAGGAAAAAGAGGCGGCACAAATTCAGGCAAAAGCCGAGATGGAAATGAAAGCTAAAGAAGAAGCGGGACGCGCTAAAAAAGCGACAGAGGCCGCCCTACTCGCAACACAAAAAAAACGCGCTCTCGCCGAATCGGAAGCCGCAGTGAAAAAAGAGAAAATGCGTGCACAAGCTGTTGTAACATCTTCTCCGGAAGCCACCGCTGTGAGAAACAGAACAGTTGCAACGGTTTCCACAAAGGTGGCCGAGATTATGGCGACACGCGGCGAAGCACTAGCAAAGACGACTATGGAAGCCGCCGAAATTATTGAAGAAAAAGAGCGTGTACGGACCACAATAGCAAAAATTGTTGGGGATGAAGAAAAAGCTCTCGGTGAAGTCACAAAACTTATTGAACAAGAAGAGAAAGAGAGGGCTCAAACCGCAAAAGTTGAAGCCTCTAAAAAAAGAGTTGAAGTAGAAATGGCTGCCGAAAAAGCAGAGGCAACACTTATAAAAGAACGCAAAGAAGCTGATGTTTCGGAAATTCTTGCAAAGAAAGAACGGGATGAGGCGGATGAGGCGGAAATTCTTGCAAAGAAAGAGCGAGTTCGCGCAGACGCGGCTCTTGAAATAGAAGCAAAGGAGATTTTTGAGGCGGAGAAACAAGTACAGATTGCAGTGGATGCGGCAACAAAAGAAGTTGCTTCACTGCAAAATCGAGCGCGATCCAAATCCGAAGTTATTGCATTGGCTCAAAAAATAGCCCGCGAAGCGGAAGCTGCGGAAGCTGACGAAATTGCCACTATCGGAAAGAAGGCGCGCACCAACTAGCGTCTCCAAAATCCATTGGTAAAATAGTTGTAATTAACCACACCTTCGTGTACCGCAAACACATACCAAAGCGATAAAATGAGCCCAATTATTGAAAGTACCAATCCGATACGAGCCCATTTTTTACGAGCCGAATTTAGTCCCATAATAGAAAGAACTATACCGAACACTGAATACAGAACACCAAAAAGCATAACTATCCATGAGATGACCGAAAGTGCGCCAAAAATCATCCCGGTAAGAGCAAATATGTTGCGGATATCACGAGGTTTCCCACCTTCTATTTTTTTTATAAGCTCAGGCGGAATAAATGAAAACTTTGGAAGAGACTTCGTTTCAGGCGAAGTCGAGCCTGACATCGGTTCTCCCTGTTTTTGAATTGGATTAAAAAATTCTCCTTCCATATACATACAGTGTAGCAATTTTATAAACACAATAGAACCCCGCCTGTTGATAACTCTTCGAGTAATCGGGTGTATAATGTAAGAAAGGTCGCAGTATTTTTAAGAAAAAACAAAATGAAAACAATCAAAGCAATATCAACTCTTATATTAGATCCTCGGCTCGGAAATGAAGAAGGTACTTTTCATTTCTCTCGCCCTACGTCGCTAATCACATATACTACCCTTGCTTTGGCTATTTTAGCACCCGCTCTCGCAAGCGCGGACGGTGGAACCGGAATGATGGGATACGGCGGAGGGATGGAAACATTTATGTTTACGAGCAGTATCGTATGGACAGTTGTCGGTATCCTTGCGGCAGTATGGCTCTGGCAGAATATAAGCAAGAAGTAAAGTAGGGGGACATGGGTAACAAAAAATAGGAACGCCAACAGCCGAAGGCTGTTGGCGTTCCTCGTGTGTACTCGCTGTTCCCCCTGTCCCAAATGTTCCCAACCGTACGCCCCGTTTGACTTTTATTTCAAAATAGCCTACAATCTCTCTAACTCCGCAATGTGTTTGCGGTGTTGTTAATTTACCTTACGGCCCTTAAAAAGGACCTCAAATCCATTGAACCCAAAGACGAAAATCAACCACCAAATTCGCGCCAAAGAACTCCGTGTAATCACGGACGCGGGCGAGATTCTCGGAGTCCTTTCTCTATCAGAAGCTCTTGCAAAAGCAGATGCCTTAGGATTTGATCTTATCGAGATCTCACCAAATGCTATTCCGCCGGTTGCAAAAATAATGGATTATGGTAAGTACAAGTACCAGCAGAGCAAAAAGCAAAAAGAAACAAAAGCTCGCACTCACGTTACGGAAACCAAGACATTGCAAGTAAAGATTGGCACCTCGGAGCACGACCTAGAGCTAAAGGCAAAAAACGCCTCGAAATGGCTGAAGGAGGGACACCGTGTGAAGATTGACCTTTTCCTTGTTGGGCGATCAAAGTATGCAGATATTGGGTTCAAAAAAGAGAGACTCAACAGAATTTTGACCCTCATTTCCGAGGAATACAAGTTGCCCGGCGAGCCGCTCAAGGGCCCCAAAGGACTCTCAATCATCCTTGAACGCGCGTCAAAGAAATAAAAATTATTATGAAATCAAACAAATCATTTACAAAACGACTTAAAGTGACCAAGACCGGAAAAATTCTTGGGCGCAAGCCGGGTCAAAACCACTTCAATGCAAAAAGAAGCCGCTCGAAACAGCTCGCCGGCAAGCGCACAAGTGAGTTTCATATGACCAACAAGGAAAAAGCGCGATTTTTACCAGGACTTCTAAAATAAACTGTCATGACAAGAGTAAAACGAGGAACAACTTCAGCAAAAACACGCCGTAATGTCCTAGCACAGGTCAAAGGCTATCGTTTTGGTCGCAGTAAAAAAGAAATTCAGGCAAATGACGCTATCGCTCACGCTGGAGCGCATGCGTTTGCGCACCGCCGCGATAAAAAGAATGACTTCCGTCGTCTTTGGACTGTAAAAATAAATGCAGCAATACGCCCACTAGGTTTTTCATACAGCAAATTCATTGATGCGCTAAAGAAAAAGAACATTATTCTCGACCGCAAAATCATGGCAGACCTAGCAGAAAACAACCCCGAAACATTTGCAAATTTAGTAAATGAAGTGAAGTAGCCAAAAACAATTGACATGTGACCAATACACAAGAGCGCGCCCGCAGGGCGCGCTCTTGTGTTAATGGAGTCCAACCTCAGAGCGAGGGTGTCTCTTGTGAGGGGGCTTGCGAGCGTGACGACGCGAGCACGAGGAACCCAGCCCTCGTCAACGAGGGCTGGGTATCCGTACCCCACACAAGACGACCCCGAGCGACCTCTACATAATCCTCTCCCCTTCTTTCCCACCCACCCCGTCAAAATTTTCATACACATACTGCGGACATTTCTCGCCAATATCGCAAGTCTTACTATTCTTAATAGTATTCATAAGTTTTGCAACAAGCTCTTTAGGGCTCTCATCAAAAATAACTTCACCTTCTTCTTTGCGGTGACTTCTTTCGAGCATGTCGATAAGCACTTCGTCCATATCCCAATCACCACGAAGAACACCGATAGGCTTATGGTCTTCAAAAGCAATGGTGAACTCGTTTACCGTACCAATACGACCGCACCCTACGATGACGCCGTCTGAAGCGCGCGTAAGCAACAGGTTTCGTCCGGAATACCCAAAGCCTGTATAAACAATAATGTCTAGATAATCCAACGGCAAGCCGTATGTTTCGACGTGTTCTTTTTCGCTTGATGCGGGCGATAGTCCTATTGAAACACCGCCAGCCTCTTTCGCTCCCATCGCCGCCCAAAGAGGAAAACCTGTGGTAGCGCCAGTCACCAAAATTCCACCCTGACGAACAATCTCTCGCCCAAGATCTTTTGCTTTGTCTATTGCGCCTTCACCGCAAAAGGTAGTATCTGCGGCACCTGACACACAGATTTTTAATTTAAAATGTTGGTGTTTTTCGTTTCCCATACGGTATTTTATTTATAATATATTTATAGATTAACATAACTATTATACGCTCTTTGTTCTCAAAAGTCGATCTCAATAACATCTCCTGATTTTGGAACACTCGTATCAATGCCAAGATAGTCTCGCACTCTCTGTGCAAAGAAAAGCCCTGCACCAAGCTCAGCATGGACAACAAAAATTTTCTTGAGAGATTCTCGCATTTCAGTCACAAATTCAAGAAGCGCGTTCATGTCTTTGTGCGCTGAGTACCCTTGTATCATAACAACTTTTGCTCGCACCGGAACATTCTCGTCAAAAATTCTCACGCTTTTAATTCCTTCTTGAAGCGCGCGTCCCATAGTGCCCACAGCTTGATACCCAACAAGAAGGAGCGTGCTTTTGGGGTCTGGAAGATAATTGAGCTCGTGGTGCATAATGCGCCCGCCATTTGACATGCCAGATCCCGCAATAATGATTTTAGGATTTGGAACATCTTTTATTGCAATAGAATCCTGAGACCGTTCTGTAAAACGAAGTTTCGGAAACTTAAAGATATCGTCGCCCTTGGTTATTGTATCTTGGATTTCCTTATTAAAGTACGCTTTGCTATTGCTAAATACTTTTGTGACTTTTATTGCCAGTGGCGAGTCCACGAAAACGGGGATCTCGGGAATCTTTTTCCATTCCACCATTTCGTTTAATTCTAAAAGTAAATCCTGTGTGCGTTCGATTGAAAATGCGGGAATCATCAAGGCGCCCCCGCGAACGACAGTTTCCTCTATTACTTCCTTGAGGCGGTTTGAGCGCTCAAGGAGATTCTCATGAACACGGTCTCCGTATACTGCTTCCATCACAAGAAAATCCACGTTCGAAAGGAGCGCAGTGTCCGGCATGAGTGGTGATGGCGAATTTCCGAGGTCGCCGGAAAATACGAGCTTCTTTCCATTGTGAGATATTTCAACCATCGCTGACCCTAGGATATGTCCCGCATCACGAAACCGCACGCGCATGTCGTCTTTAAAAATAATATCCTTGTCGTACGGTATTGCCTCCCAGTTGGCAAACGCTTTTTCTACCGCGTCTTCGCGATAAAGTGGCTCGTGGCCGTCTGCTTTTGCCTCTCGCGCAATAATACGCAATGTGTCTTCGAGCATAAGCTTCGCTATTTCTCGTGTCGGCGGCGTGGAGTAAACTTTTCCATTAAATCCTTCATTAAAAAGCTTCGGGATGCGTCCAACATGGTCAAGGTGCGCATGGGTCACAAAAACCGCATCAACGGTGGCGGGGTTGTATGGGAATGGTTTGTTATTTTTGTCGTCACACACTTTCACTCCCTGAAAAAACCCGCAGTCAACCATAATGGTTACTCCATCTCCTTCGAGAATATGATTCGAACCTGTCACCTCCCCCGCCGCGCCGTAAAATTTGAGTTTCATCCCAGTAGAGTTTTTGTTAAGATTCCTTCCTTAATAAATATAACTAATTCTACCACTTTTTCTAAACTTTTCGCAGGCAAACTAGAGAAAACTCTAACGGGACAAGTCATAATTATTTATGTTTAAATCGCCACCACGTAAAAACTGCTACTATTGTACCCCCCAGTATATCAAATAAAATATCGCTTAGCGTGTCCGACATTGCATTGATATGCTCAACCGTTAAAAAACTGACTACCGCTTCATAAGCTTCCCAAAGTAGCCCGACGCCAAACGCAAAAATAAAGCACACACCAAGGAGCGAAATGAAATCTTTGGGAGCGACACCAAGGCGGGAATACTGCCACCAAACACCGAAAGCGGCAAGCCATGCACCTCCCGCAAAATGCATCGGCATATCAAACCATCGCATTGTCCAATACCAGTAATTCGCGTAAGCAAGTCCATTCACGATGGCAATAAAAACGAGAAACGCCACTAACGTTACTGGGATATGAAATTGTCGCGAATTCATCTGATAAGTATACCGTGGCTTACGAACGTAAACAAACAACGAAGTCACTCAGCAATAGTGCACGATAGCGCACTATTGCTGTAAGAAAGAAAAAGATGTATGCTGTATGTGCAAATATGTCGAACATTACAATCAAAAAGGGATCTCATAAGGGGTCTCGCAGAAGTGCGATACAGAAAAAGATACTTCTACTCTTGTACGGAGGCATTGCTCTTGGACTTACGCGCAACCCAAAGCAATATTTTAATATCGTAAGTGAAATTCATAAAGAGTGGCAAAGTATTAATCGCAACTCTCTCAACCGTGCAATTCACTCTCTTTATAAATCAAAACTTGTTTCAACAAAAGACAACCGCGATGGAACACTAACGCTCGTATTATCAAAAGATGGACAGATTCTTGCCATTACTTATGATATCGAAAATATGGAAATTAAAAGTCCCACACAATGGGATAGAAAGTGGCGTATCGTAATGTTTGATGTCCCTGAGAAATTCAAAAAAATTCGCGATACTCTCCGTATGCATTTCAAAAATATGGGTTTCTATGAATTCCAGAAGTCAGTTTTTGTGCACCCTTATCCTTGCGGAAAGGAAATCGAATATATTATGGAATTTTACCAAGCGCAAAAATATGTACGCTTTATTGTTGCAGCTGAAATTGATAACGCACTAGAGCTCAAGCGTCATTTTCATCTTACTTAAACAAGGGTACTAAATACTGATACAAATCATAATCACCCACCTCTCCCCCTCAGCAATAGTGCACGATAGCGCACTATTGCTGAGGGGGAGAGGTGGTGTATACACGCGAAGTGTGTTTCCAAAAATTCTAAATTGAAAAAGCTCATACCAGAGGGTATGAGCTTTTACTTAGGGTTACTGAAGGCATTGACCCTAGATAAATCTAGGTGGGTGCTCGCAATCACATGCCAAGGCGTGTGAAAATATAGAGCTCCCTTGTCAATAACTTAGGAGACAATACCTCGAATAACCCTACTTAAACTATACGCCCATCAAAATTTTTTGCAATGATAAAAATTCATTACGAAACAAAAACCTTGCGTAAAGCAAGGTTTTTGGAAAAAAATTCAAGAACAACTGGTGCTAGAATGACTCGTCTGCGTATATATAATCAAAGTTTGATTTCTTGTAATCAAAAATTTCGTCGAATTTAAAAAAACGCGCGACTTCTGTCTTGCCAGACTCAACAGAATCTGACGAGTGCACAACGTTTGACTGAATAGAAAGTGAGAGGTCACCACGAATGCTCCCTGCATCTGCATCAAATCCCTTTGTAGGGCCGACAAGGATACGCGTTGCAGAAACCGCATTAATTCCGGAAAGCACCATCACCACGACCGGAGACGCTTTCATAAACGCCTTAATACCTGCAAAAAATGGTTTGTCGGCGATGTGAGAATAGTGCGCCTCAAGAAGCGCGTCCTCAAGTGTAATCATCTTCATTCCAACAATCTTGAGACCTTTGCGTTCAAAACGAGAGGTAATCTCGCCCAAAAGCCCGCGCTGGATTGCGTCCGGTTTTACGATAATAAGTGCCTGCTCTTCTTTTGGATGTGTCATATGTTCAAAAGTTATTTATTAAGATTTGGATATACTAGCAAAAATCTCCTTCACAGGCAAACATTCCTACTTACCACCACTAAACCGTCCCATAATCTCTGCCTCCACCTCCTCGCGCGGGGCACCGTATTTCAAATACGAAAGTTGTTTCAGCTTTTCCGCAAGTGCGGGGTCACCGTGTTCGGGCGGAAGCGTAGTGATATTGAAAGGTTTTGTCGGCTGTCCGTTTACGAGCATACTCATGTACGCATTATAATTGTCGAGGCGCGTAATGTCCTGCGCGCTAAATGTAGGCTTAAATTTACTTTCCAAAAATTCCGCATCTTCGGGTCCCACGCGAAACGCCGCCAAGGATCCGACATTGCCAAAGACCGCGTTTTTAATTTCATCGGAAAGTTGTGCGATGTATTGATGCGCGATGTTCAAACTCAGGCGATACTTACGCGCCTCGGAGAGGATTGTTGCGATAGACGGCGTAGTCACATTTTGGAATTCATCAATATACAAATAAAAATCATTGGGCTTTTTGCCGGAGCCAAACATATCAACACGCGAGAGCGCCGCCATGGTGATTTTTCCCACGAGCACAAGTCCAATCAAATTTGCATTGATGTCGCCCAAGCGTCCTTTTGAAAGATTTACGAGGAGAATTTTCTTCTCGTCCATAATCTTTCTAAAATTAAAAACGGATTTCTGTTGGAGCACGACCGGACGCATGATTTCGTTTGAAATAAACGGGTCGAACTTGCTTGAAATATACGGCACGAAGTTTGCGAGTCCTTGGTCGCCTGTCGTCTTTTCCGCGCTGGTCCAAAACTGCGTAATGATGGGGTTTTTACATTTTGCGAGTTTCATATCACGAAACGCTTTGTCAGAAAGCACGCGGGTGATTTCAAGAAGCGTACTACCCGATGCGGTATCCTCCATCACGAGCGCGGCCGCATTTCGGAAATACAGCTCAAACATCGCACCGCCGCCGACCTTCATGTCAAAGAGCTGATTAAAGATGTTCATCATTTCGTTCACGACGAATGTTTTTTGCTCGGGAAAACGCTCATCATATTCAAGCATATTGAGACCCATAGGGCGAGCAGTGTACGAAGGGTCGAAATAAATAACATCGTCCACGCGCTCCGGCGGAATGAGCGAGAGAATATCCTGCACATCTGAGCCGTGCGGGTCAATGAAACACACCCCGTCACCATTGCGAATATCCTGAATAATCATATTCTTCAAAATATTAGTCTTGCCGGTGCCTGTCTGGCCGATGACATACATATGGCGCACGCGATCCTCGCGCCCCATGCGCACCATTGTCTCCTTGTTGTGATAAATATTATTGCCGAGAATAATCCCCTCTTTCGGCGCGTCCATTGGAGCGGGAGCCACGCCCGCCTTTGCCTCTTTGAGCTCGGGCGAAGAAACTGCGGTAACGGGAAAGTGAAACATTGTCGCAAGCTCTTTCAAGTTGAGCGGAAAACTTTCTTTTTCACTAAACATACGAAATGAATAACGATGGACTGCCTCCATAAGCGCGTTCCCATTTGTCTCGCGCTTCCATTTGATTTCATTCGCCTGCGGTTTTCCAAATTGATTAAACGCACTTTCGAGTTCATTGAGAATAGCTTCCGCGCGCACCGATGTTTCGGCCGAGGCAATAATGCGGATGTTTGTATCAACAATCGGTGATGCTATTTTTTCTTCAATATTTTTTGCTGCTTCTTCGTCAATGTTTTCGTCCTTCTTTCCGTTTATTCCAAAAATCATACCCTTCGCGACTTTCGCAAACTCGCTCGCGATTTTTGAGCCAGCTCCTTTAAACGCATCTTTTGGCTTAACTCCTTTTTTAACTTCGTCTAATACGCCTTTGTAATATGAATTAAAATATTTTCCCGCCGGGCGAATGATAAATTGCACCGCTACTCCCTCGCCGTTTCTATTTATTTTTGAAAATGCCGATAGGAGCACAGAGAGAGGGTCCTGCGTAAATGTTTCAAAAGTGCGAAGCGGATACGCCGCGATTCCGCCGGCTTCCGCTCTTGAAGCAATGCTCACCCCACTCTCATTAAACGGGTTGTAGTCCTCGCGATGTTCGCGAATTTTTGCATCCGGATATGCTGAAAGAACTTGTTTCTCAAAAAGATTTGCGTGCTCAAGCGGTATCGCCGAGTAAAAAACAATATGCTCGCTAAAATTTGAAAGAGCGAGCTCAAGAGTAAAATAGTTTTTAATATCCCCAAAACCCGCTCTTGTGTTTTCGATTGAAAGCATTCCGGCATAAAAATGCTCCATACTCGAAACAAGTTGGGCAAAATCACGCTTCTCTCCTGACGCGTCAATTGGTGGAAGCGTGATTTCATAAAGACGCATTGAAAGTGCGCGTGCGACCTCCTTATCTTTCGCAATTCCCGCAAAGTCTCCTGTCTCAAGGAGAAGCTGTACAAGCATTCGATGAAAATCATCCTCGAGATGCGGATTGTTCAGTTTTTCAAGGATAGACAATGCGTTCTTGATACCCCTTTTTTCTGCCACACGCACAAGCTCTTCAATAGCCTCCTTGTGTTCAACACCAAGCTTCACAACATTAGTCTCAATATCAGCGACTTTCATCTGATAACTTTTGTCGAGGACTACCTCTATTGGAGCACTGCGATACTCGGCTACCTTCGCGCGGGCAACCTCCTCGCGCGCTTCCAAGGTACGCTCTGGCGAGCCGGGAGCGATACCTAGCGCTCGTTCCTTGTCCGCAATCTGCGCGCGCAAATAGATAATCTCCTCATTCGGTGACCGAAACTGCTTTCCTAGACTTCCGTATTCGGGGTTCATATTGCTCCAATTGTAACATATATATGCCCATGCTGGTCTATATTAGCTCCTCGGCTCGGAAATAAAAAAAATAATTCTCACAATACCATGCTATCGCGCGGTATTGTGAGAATTACTTTTTTATTCCACTCGCTCTACGTCGCTAATAACCCATCCTAAAAACGAAAAAACTGACCGAAACCGGATTACTCGTTTACATTGCTGACAGCTTGTCAAAAACCCGCTCTTTCATATTGCGCGCAATAAGAGACCAATCATATTTTTCAGCTACCAATGTGCGTCCGTTTACAAAAAGGCGATTACGAAGCGTGGGGTCGCTTCGTAAACGCTCTATCTGCATTGCAATACTTGCAGGGTCATTGATGTTCGCAAAAAGTCCAGTTGGCTCATGGTCCGGATTTTGCTCAGGGTCAAACAAAAAATCCGGAATACCGCCCACGGGAGTGGCAATAACGGAAACACCTGCCGCCATTGCTTCGAGAAACGAATTACCCAACCCCTCGGAGCGCGACGGCCGAATAAAAACATCCGACACCTTGAGATATCTTGGCATCTCATTATGGAGTACCTGCCCGAGAAATTGCACACGATCCCCGACACCTTTTTCTTTTGCGAGTTTGCGAAGCATTGCTTCATCGGGTCCAATACCAAGAATCAAAAATTTTACTTCACTGGGAAGGAGCGGAAGCGCGCGAATAACCTCATCCACCGCATTCTTTGACACCATGCGCGAAGTGGTAATGAGAAAAAAATCACCATCTTTCTTGCCAAGCCTATGCTTCAAAATAGATAGTTCTTTTTCTGGGTACTCCTGCGCAAAATGCGACACATTTACCGCATTTGGCACAACCTCGAGCGGTCCCACATATCCCATATTGCGCGCAAAACCCGCAAGATAATGAGATATTGTCTGCACAAAATCAGCGTGAGAAAAAATACGCCTGAAAAGCGGGTATACGAACCGCACACGATGGTTTATGTATGTAATCGGGTCGCTCTCTTGAAGAGTCAATAAAAAACGTATGCGCGGATATCGCATTTTGAAGAAGAGCGCCGCAAAGCCGGCATAGTTCGCCATCATCGCCCAAACACTATCGTAATGGTTCTTCTTGTGGAGTTTGCGCGCTTTCAAAAATCCAAGAATCGGGAAAAAATACTTATTGAGCGCTAGCGGAAACTTCACTAAATCCGCTATTTCAGGATGCATGCGAGTAAACCCTATGCGGTACACGTTCACATTTCCCATTCGCTCAAACTTCGGAAGAGCAGAGTCAAAACGAAGCGTTACCATATCAAACACAATGTCCTCGGGCGATATACGGTCTGTGATTTCTTTTATCGCAACCTCCGCCCCGCTGACGACATCAGGATAGTATGCAAGTGAAAAAATAAGAATGCGTTTCATCCCGTTAGAAGTTCCCCACGATTAGCTGGCAATGGTTCAAATAAATCATATTGTTTAAATGTCTGATACTTCTAACGGGATTTATGGCTCAATAGAACTCAATATCCTCCGCGTTCAGTAACTGTTGCGTAGTAAGTGACATAATAAGTCGGATACCAGCATTTTAATATCCCATTCTTGTACCAGCACTCTTTACCGTAGGTACTTCCTGTGCAAGACTCGGTGGGAGTATCGGAGAAAGCATGACTGCCAGTATTGCAACCAGTTTGCGTTATTATGTAGTTCCATCCCTCGGGAGCTTGGACGAAGCCGTCACCATACACATTTTGTGTTGTGGTCCAATTTAGCGGATACTGCGTCCATCCAGAAGGGAATGAAGGAGCGAAAGCACAAATATTCTTCGCTTCGCCTATTTCGCGCACAGTCCCGCCTGCCGTGATGCAGTCTCTAAATGTATGAATTGCCCGTATAATGAGGCCTCTAGGCTCAGATGTAAGGGAGCCCAAACATATGGTCGTAGTACCGACCACCGTGCAAACATTACCAGTCACATTAATATTTCCTATTACCGTGAGTGGCGCTGGTGTGACTGCTGTTCCAATGGTGAGTGAGCCGAGTTTTACCTGTGGTGGTATTGTTGCACTCGTGGTGATTGGTGCAGAAATATTCCCAGCCGGCGGAGTTGCTGTCGGTGCCGCCCATACGAGAGCATAGCTCAACCCCATAGCGAGAATAACAGCGAGAGAAAAAAGTTTGAGAGCGTTTAGCAGTTTGGTTACAGTGTTGGTTTTCATGAAAAATTGTTTAGTATCGCTTTCTTTAATTAAATAAAAGCAGTGTGCTCACTCTTATAATGACAAACGAGGAGCGCGTGGACAAGTAGTCTCGTACACAGCGTCCGAGTGATGTCATTATATGTACTCATATATTAGCTCCTCGGCTCGAAAATGACAAGAGTACTTTTCATTTCTCTCGCTCTACGTCGCTAATCACTATCTGGCATTTTCCGCAAGAGCTTCCAGAATCTTTAGTTTCTCGGCGGTGGTAGTGACTGTGTCTGCGGGGGCTCGTTTTGCAATAGCGCTCAAAATACGCATCTTTTCAACTTGGGATGTCGTGTCTTTTGGGATTGCTTGCGCTAGGTCTGTCAAAATCTTCATTCTTTCTTCATGCGTGTAAACTCTCTTTTCGATGATAGCTGTTTTTACTTCTGTCTGTGGCGTGTACCACTTTTTTACAAAGAGAACTCCAGCAACAACCAAGACCGCTACAAGAGCGATTGTTAAAAACTTCTTTCCGCCTCCACTCTGTGTTGTTTCTTCTGTATCCACATATCAAGTATACCCTTGCATATGCTTTTTGTAAACAACTTGTACAGTTAACCTTATGAGGTATTCTATCAACTAACAGGTGTTGCACTTCAGGGTTGAATGTACCCAAGGGGGGGGTTGACAAAAAGGTGCAAAGTGTGTATACTTTCCCTATACAATTCTTTATAGAAGGAGGTTCCAAATGACTACGTTTCTTGAAAATCGTCGTATCAGATTGCGCCCTGTTGAAGAAAAAGATCTACCAACTCTATACATGTGGAGAAATGAATTTGATTTTTTAAGTTTATTTTCTCCGCATCGAAACATTATAAACTACGAAAAGTTTGTAGTTGAACACAAGAGAGATACAGATAAATCACGACATATACAGTTTGTCGTGGAATCTATTAGGGGGAATGCTGCTGTCGGCATTGCCTATTCATATAATCTCAGTACCACGGACGGTTATGTATTTTTGGGAGGTTATATTGCAAAGACATCTCGTGGGAATGGGTACGGAGCAATCGCTATGGCTATGGTAATCTCATACCTCTTTCAATTTTTCCCGCTTCATAAAATATATTTTGAAGTCTATGAATACAACGAGCAATCAATCTCAATGCTTCAAAATTTTGGCTTCGTTGAAGAGGGGAGGTTCAAGGGTCATCGCTTTTATGATGGTAAGAGGCATGATGTATTGAGGTTTGCGCTCTATCGGGATGAGTTGGACAAAGTTAAGTCGCTACTTTCAAGGATTAGTAGAACACTATATAAAGACTTGGCAAGAATGTAACTAGTATGCTAAGTTAGTAAAAGATTCATTGACGGGCGTCAGTGGACATAATCAACTCCATAAAAGGAGACATCATGAAAAAGCAGATAGGTTCCCCATTTCACTGTGCAGTTGGCGGCGGTGATGGGGACGGTCGTGACGGAGAGCAAGAGGACGGAACAGGTCCAGCGAGTCCTGACCCAGGCGGGGATGAAGGCGACGGCAACAACGGTGATTAATCACCAAGAAGTAGTACGAAGTCCCTCGTGTGTGAACAACACGAGGGACTTTTTTATTTGTACATTTTTATAAATTGCTCAATCAATTCTCTGTGCCCACGCTCCTCCACAATTTTCAACGCGCGGATATAATCTTTCGATTTTGTTGTACTAATATATTTTTCAAATCTTTCTTTATCATTCAATACTTCCAAATAAATATATCTAAGAACTGCATATACAATAACATGAACTTGTGTGACATGGCTTTCATTTGGGAACATTTTTTCTTCGATGCTTATAGGGACTTTCTCACCATTGTCAGTTAAAATAACGTGTATTAGTTCATGAATTAGTGTGTCTACAAAACGAGCAGGATTACTATAATCACCCTTGATAACGAGTGGCTCACTCAATTGTCTCGGATTCCCGCTTACAATATAGACAGGAATAACATTTCTATAGAAATCTAATCTAAGGATATTACAGATACCTCGAAGTATCTTTTCTTCGTCTCTCTTCCATTCTTTGCGGAATAACTTTATGTTTTCATCTAGTTTTTCACGCGACATTGGTACCCAGTCACCCCACCCTTTTTTCAGTTCAGGATTATTTTGGCAATAAAAAATAAAGATAGGGTCAAGGAGTTTGCTGTACCGTATGATAATTTGAGGTAATTTTTTTCGGAATTTGAATAAATGTAGCATTCTTGTTTTGTTCACACATTGTAACATCATAATAATGTAAGCTCAAACCCCAAGTAACTTATCTGGAGAAAATGGGATGACTTAGCGCGTATCGTGTTCCCGTTCTCCATTGAAAGGAGGGTGCAAGTCACGATTGTTCATTTTCTCAAATAGAAAAGCGACTACATTTCGTTGGAAATTTACCATCACGGGGGGGTTGACAAATTCAAGTAACTGGTATATCATTAAAAGTGGATTGAGTTATTTGTTAATTAAATCACTCTCTGTCAACATTGTGTTGATTGAGTAGAGAAATCTTACGTTTCACCTACAAAAGGAGTCTCGTCATGAAAAACCTATTGAAGTTGCTTGGCATTTTTGCTTTTGCGATTGTTGCCACCGCATGCGGTGGTGGCGGTGGAGGTGGAGGAGGCGGAACGGCGGGGACATCTCCGCCCCCGCCGCCTATTCCGACTTACAGCATTTCCGGCACGACGATTGCCAATGCGGTGATCAGCGTTAGCGGACCAACAACAGCAATAGCTGTGGCTGATGCGGGTGGTAATTACAGCTTGCTTCTCGCAAACGGTCTTTACACATTCGCGCCAACTCTTGCGGGGTATGTCTTTAGTCCAGTGAGCAGAGAGGTGGGCGTGAACGGCGCAAATGTTTCGGGAGTTAATTTTTCCGCGACAATAGCGCCACCGCCGCCAGTGCCATTAACAGGCAAACTTGTGTATCCGGTGAAGATTATTACTGTATTTGACTACGTCTATTTAATGGATTTGGCAACGACGGTAACAACCAACGTTGGACTTATTGACGTTAATCGAACGCTTGAGTTTACATTCGTTACAAATCGTACGAATAACCTTTTGGTGTACAATGCAAGCTATCCGACCTCAAAAAGCGAATACTTCATTGGCATCGCAAAGATTCCATTGGTAGTGAACGCGCTTCCAGTTCAGGTAGTCTACGGCCATATTGATTGGACACCAGGATGCTCAAGCGTACCACAGGGAAGCTTCGATCTCACGCAGAACGCGGATGTCGTAGTTTTTTCAAGCGTTTGTTCTGCAGTGCCGAATGGAAATGACATCGTTTTGATGCTTATGGACGGATCTATGTTCTGGGTACGAGTTACCAGTGGCCCTGATCTGGATACATCACCAGCGATGTGTAGCGCAGGCGACAAGAACAGTGTGTTAACTGTGTGTTTCGTCAGAAACGGCACTGAAATACGGAAACAGGTTGTTGATCCGACGAACGATTCACTGATCGGGCCTTCAACTGTTCTCGTTAGTAATATCATGGATGGTAAACGCGCTATGTCAGTCAACCCCACCTATACGCATCTGGCATTTATGAAAAATGTGGGTGGAGTACCTCACATTACAGTGATGCCTTTGTCTGGTGGTGTGGAAGTTGATCTGGTACCTGGCTCCAATCCATACTGGGCGCTCGATGGCAGTAACAGAATTATGTATACTGCAAACGGGTCTCGGTGGGCAATAAACCAGGATGGGACAGGGAATATGCAATTACCAACTCCAGGTAACTTAACAGGAAGTGTAGATCAGCTCGTATTTGGTCCGGCTGGATTCTAAATTATCACTAGCTAGGATTGAAGCAGTAAATTAAAAAACCCAGTCTCTTTAAGAGACTGGGTTTTCTTTTTTGTCACGGAAAAATTAGTACGCCCCTCTTTCAATAACGGTCGCGTAGCAGGTGGTTGAAGTGGTTGCGGGGTCATTGAAGCAGTCATACCAGCTGTTTCGATAATCACACACAACTATAGTGCCGGTAGAAGTTGAAATACAAGACTCTGTGGGAGTGTTAGAAAAAGTATGACTACCTGTATTACATGGGCTTGTCGTCCAACCAATTGGAGTTGGGTCTACACAATATACATTTTGGGTGGTGGTCCAATTTGACGGATACTGCGTCCACCCAGCAATCAAAGAAGGAAGCCTGCAAACATATTTCGCGGCGTCTATTTCATGCGTGGTTCCACCTGCGGCGGTACAGTCTGTAGAAGTGTGAGCTGCGCGGATAAGGAAAGGCTGACCAACATATGAGGTGGAAGTGGCGTTCGCGTTGCTCAAACATCTTCCTCCAGATATACCCGTGCAGATATCCGCCGTTCCGCTCATGGTACCAAACACCGAAAGTGTCTGTGGCGAAAGTGCTGTTCCGATGGTAAGCGCCCCTGCTTTCACCTGCGCATCAGCACTTATGTTTATAGGCTTCGGCGCGTTCCCAGCCGGAGGGTTTGCTGGTGCTCCAACCCACGTGGCGGCATAACTCACGCCAAACGAAAGAACAGCTACGAGAACGAAAAATTTGAGAGCGTTTAGCAGTTTGGTTACAATGTTGGTTTTCATGAAAAATTGTTTAGTATCGCTTTCTTTAATTAAATAAAAGCAGTGTGCTCACTCTTATAATGACAAACGAGGAGCGCGTGGACAAGTAGTCTCGTACACAGCGTCCGAGTGATGTCATTATATGTACTCATATATTAGCTCCTCGGCTCGGAAATGACAAGAGTACTTTTCATTTCTCTCACTCTACGTCGCTAATCACTATCTGGCATTTGCCGCAAGAGCTTCCAGAATCTTTAGTTTCTCTGCTGTGGAGGTGGCTCCGTCTATTGGGACTTTTTTAGAAAGATTGCTCAAAATACGCATTTTTTCAACTTGGGATGTTGTGTCTTTGGGGATCGCTTGCGATAGGTCTGTCAAAATCTTCATTCTTTCTTCATGCGTGTAAACTCTCTTTGTTGCAATAGCGGTTTTTGTCTCTGCCGGTTTCGGCATATACCACTTTTTTACAAAAAGAACTCCGACAACAACCAAAACTGCGACTAGCGCGATTATTAAAAACTTTTTCTTGCTTTCATTTTGTGTTGTTTCTTCTGTATCCACATATCAAGTATACCCTTGCATATGCTTTTTGTATACCCCCGCGCCTCACATTTGAATTTCAACTGACAAGCGGATCTTTCTTGAGTATTTTTTTAAAAAAGAACATTACACCCAAAAAAGAAACGCAAGCTACCAAAAAGTTTTCACCGTAGTAATACAGAAGATTCATTAATGGGCTTTCTACAACACCGCTCTTAAGGAACCCGCATCTCCTGAATACACAATTTGTATTCATGCTACTATCGGTAAAAATATATGTTGCTGGCGCAAGGAAAAGAAAATAAATAAACACCATAAATGGAAAGGATTTTCTTGAAAAACCAAGAACATATGTTCCATAAAATGCTATCGGGATTAGAATCGTGTGGAGGAATATCGTGGAAAAAACAATAAGCATATTTTTTTCATAAAAAACCCATTGAGAAAAACCTATGCTATCCCCGCCAAAAAGGACACGAATGAAATCAAAAACCCATGGGGCTTCCAACGGAATAGCGGTAAAAAGTACGGCATTTACAATATAATTCCTCTTTGTGAGAATCCCTATAGCCCCGAGAATCGCCGAAAAATTGGAATACCAAAAAAGTACTCTCCATCCTTCTGTTCCAAGATGCGCATAAATATTCAAAAGACCCGCAAAAAGAAGCACTGCTCCTGCGATGTTTAGATAAGACCTTTTCATAGAAAAAGCGGATTTATAAAGACCGAGCGGAAGGAAAATTAATACGCCAAAACTCTGGTAATGGTCGCATAACAGGTAGTTGAGGTCACATTGCCACCAGTGCAATTACCGTAGATATCACAAACAAGTGGTTCTTCAGAAGTTGCGGTACAAGACTCTGTGGGAGTGTTAGAAAAAGTATGACTACCTGTATTGCATGGAGTCCTAGTCGGTGGTGGATATACCCATCCACCTACTGGTTCGTTAGTATCCTGACAATATACATTTTGGGTCTCGCTCCAATTCTGGTACTGCGTCCACCCAGAAGGGATTGTGGAGGGGATGTTGCAGGTATTTTTGTTGCCACCTATTGGGGACAATGTCCCACCTGCGAGAATACAATCTTGGAATGTGTGTATTGCGTAAATAAGAAACCCTCCTGCTGGGGTGGTGGTAGCATTTACACTGCTCAAGCATACAGCGCTACCGGTAACACTAGTACAAACATCATTCGTCGAGCCAATAGGTCCTGCTATAGTAAGCGTCGCCGATGATGTAGCAGAGCCTATCGTAAGCGCTCCTCTTTTTGTCTGTGCCGTAGGACCCTCGTTTATTGGTTCTTCCGCATTTAGAGCCGGAGGATTTGCCGAGGGTGCCGTCGTCCACGCAAGAGCATAGCTCAAACCAAATGAGAGCACGACTGCAAGAGCGGAAACCTTTAGGGCGTTTAGTAGTTGAGTTCTCATGTTGGTTTAAATAAACTTTCGTAATTAAAACTATTAATCACTTTCAGTATACCACGAGAAATTGATAAAAAACACAAGTGTTGTGGAAAACTCATAATTGGAGCAGTTGAAACAGGAGTAGTTAAAATACTGTTTACCTTTCCCCCTATCATCTATTTCAAGTCATGACTACGGATAGATAATAGTATGAAGTTTCGTTCTTCACATAAAACAGAACGGAAGACCCTCCACTAAAAACCAAAACAGCAATAGTACGCTATAGCGTACTATTGCTGTTTTGGTTTTTAGTGGAAAAGTTTTAATACCAGCCCGTTTGGGGACTTTGCAGAACAAAAAAGTTACTACGCCTACTCCCTCTTTGTCAAAACCTCCGGCGCGCCGTCTGTGATAAGAATGGTGTGCTCAAAATGCGCAGAGCGTTTACCGTCCTTGGTGGCGTATGTATGGCCGTCAGGCATTAGCTTGATATACCTTGTACCCTCGTTCACTATAGGCTCAAGAGCGAGTACCATTCCTTGCTTCAAGCGCATACCCTGCCCCCTGTCGCCGTAATTTGAAATGTGTGGGTCTTCGTGCTGATGATATCCTACTCCGTGTCCGCCAAGCTCCTCCACAACCACAAAACCATGCTCTTTCACATATTTTTCGATAGCGTAGCCAATGTCGCCTACAGTATTGCCCGCACGTGCCGTCGCAATGCCTACAGTGAGTGCGCCGTCGGTCACCGCAATTATTTTTTTTGCGGTATCATCTATTTGTCCCACGGGAACAGTGAGTGCTGAGTCCGTAAAAAACCCTTTATGCTTAACGCCGGTGTCAATCCCGACAATGTCGCCTTCTTTAAGCACTCGGTCGCCACCAATACCGTGCACGATTTCATCATTTACCGAAATACAGAGAGTACCGGGATATGCGTGAGGCGACCCTTCCGGAGTATAGTTTAGAAATGCTGGCTCATCGCCATCATCGCGCATCAGCTTTTCCGCGAGCTGGTCGAGTTCACGGGTGGTGACACCGGGTTTAATGGCATCCCGCAAAGTAGACAAAATACGCGCGAGGCGCTTGCCACCTTCGCGAATAATCGCAATTTCTTCTTTAGTTTTTATAAATCCTTGTTTTGGCATATTTTACAAATATTACAACACACTTTTTATTTCCATAGGCAATTCCTATGGAAACTATGGAGATAACTATATTCCCATGCCTTTTTTCACATCGCTAAATACTTGCTCGGGTGTTTGCTCGCCGTTTATTTCAAGGAAACGATACGTAGGGCTTTTTCGATAATAATCGATTGCGGGAACTACATCTTTGGTAAAAAAGGCGAGTCTGCTTGCCACAACTTCCGGATCGAGGTCGTCCGCGCGTCCACGCCCTCGCAAGCGATCTTCCGCCCACCCTTGTGACACATTCAAAAAAATGACCGCGGAATCTTTGCGTTTATAAAACGGAAACGCCGTATCAAGAATCTTTGCTTCATTGAGCGACCTTGGTGTACCGTCAAAGACAATGTGCTCGCCTCCGCGAATCTTTTCTGTAAACAAGTGCGACCAAATCCACACAGCGAGAAAGTCCGGCTGGCGACCGCCTACGTCGTTCACTTTTCGCGCAAGATCCCATGTATACCCCGAATCTTTTACATGCCGACGAAAATGATCCCCCGTTTCAATGTAGAGAATAGGGACTTTAGGGTCTTGCTCAACTAAGAGCTTTTGAAGCATTCCCGACTGCATCCCCTTTCCTGCACCGGAGCGTCCGATAAAGATGACTGTTTGCAAATCCATTTTGTCAGTGTAACAAGAAACGAGCGAAAACAAAAACTCCCCCCGGTGTACCTATTTTGTCCTATCGGCGTAAATAGGTACACTGGGAAATTTGTTGATTTATAAAAAAATAGCGTTAAAATAAAGCGGGGGTTGCGCTACGCGCAACCCCCGCTTTATTTTCTACTTTTCACTTTTCACTTTCGAATTGCGCGAAGTGCTAATACTCCCTCATCGTTATCTGCGCGTCAACTTTTTTCACAAGGTCAAGAACAACGGAAACGATAATAAGAAGTGCTGTACCGCCAATAGCGAGGCTCGCCACATTGGTCAAGTTTTGCATGATGAGCGGTAACACGGCAATCGCTCCAAGGAACACTGCGCCCACAAGCGTAATGCGCGTTAATATTTTTGAAAGATATGCTGCTGTTGGGGGGCCGGGGCGGATGCCGGGAATGAACGCGCCGTTTTTTTGAAGATTGTTTGAAATTGCTTCTGGGTCAAACGTAACCGCAGTGTAGAAAAATGTAAACACGAAAACAAGAAAAAAGTAGAGTGCGCCGTTTATCCAGCCGTTTGCAAGCACTTTTTGAATAAAAATAGCTACCGACTGGATCGTGCCGCTACCCATCGTCGAGAGAGCATTTGCAACAACGGTTGGAAAAACCAAAATGGAGAGAGCGAAAATAATCGGAATCACTCCTGCCTGATTAACACGAAGAGGAAGGTATGTCGTTGTGCCACCGGTCGAGCGACCTCCGCGAACTTGCTTTGCGTAGGTAACGGGAACAGGACGCTCGGCTTCTGTCATAAACACAACGGCAATAATAAGAAGTATCGTTGAGACAATCGCCGCAATGAAAATTGGAATCTGTGATACATCGAAAGTGAACAAAAGCTGTCCGATTGTTGACGGAATCATTGAAACGATACCGGCAAAAATAATGAGTGAGACACCATTGCCGATTCCAAACTCTGAAATGAGCTCTCCAATCCACATAAGAAGCATCGAACCTGCCGCCACGATAATCGTATTTGTAAAAATCTCGAAAGGGGTAAGGCCGACGAGAACCCCCTGCTGGGTCAAATATGCTATAAGTCCATAGCCTTGCATCAAAGCGAGAGGGACAGAAAGAAAGCGCGAGTACTGAGTCATCTTGCGACGACCAATCTCTCCCTCTTCAGTCTGCATCGCTTTAATCTTTGGCGACATCATCGTCAAAAGCTGCATAATAATCGACGCTGTAATGTATGGACCGACACCAAGCATCACGATAGAAACAGCAGAGAGACCACCGCCTGTAAGGAGATTCAAAAAGCCAAGCGCTTGGTCGTTTGCGAGAAGCGCTCCGATGTTTTGCCCAGCCGCCGCAGGAATAGGGATATTCGCGAGTAAACGAAACAACACCAGAGCGGCAAGCACAAAAAGAACCCGACGGCGAAGCACGCTGTCATCTACGATCATTTTTAGTTTGCGGACAAGTGTTTCCATATGATAATTATTTTACCGTGCCTCCGAGTTTTTCAATAGCCGCCTTCGCAGATCCTGAAACAGCGCATCCGCGGATGTCGAGTTTTTTGTCGAGAACGCCTGTGCCGAGAATTTTTATGATAGGAACCTTGTTACCTTTTTTCTCAATAAGAGCATGTTCGAGAAGCACTTTTGGCGTAACACGATCTCCTGACTTAAATTCAAGACTCAAAATGCCGATATTCAAAACAACAAAGTGAACGGCTTCTGTCTTCCATTGATTGCGTGACACACCTTCTCCGCGAAGCTTTGGGAGCTTCTTTATAGTATCACGCATTTGAGGGCGTTTTTTGTGTCCGGCGCGCGCGTCTTGACCTTTGGTTCCACGACCAGAAGTCTTGCCTCGCTTGCCACCGCGACCGACAACTTTCTTTGTCGCTCGAGGCATTCTTGTTTTTACTTCGTGTGCTTGCATAATAGTATTTTAAATTAGCTCGTTGACTCTGCGTTTGAAGCGCGACTTGTCCACTTACCGCGAAGCTGGCTCAAGGCCTTTACAGCGGCGCGAGCATTGTTCAGTTTGTTTTTTGAACCGGAAAGAATTTTTGCGCGCACATTCTTGATGCCAGCAAGCTCGAGGACATTACGCACGGAGCTTCCGGCAACCATACCACGGCCCTTTGCCGGCATAATCATAACCATTGCTGAAGATTCTTTTGCCGAAACCGCATGTGGAATCATCATTCCGCTATCGAGGCGAACTTTGATCATATTCTTTTTGGCATTTTTTGTTGCCTTTTCAATTGCGGCTGCAGTGTCAGCGGCCTTGCCGATACCAACGCCCACAGAACCCTTGCGATTTCCCGCAACAAGCGCGACAGAAAATGAGAAACGACGACCGCCGGCGATCACACGAGTCACACGACGAATCTGTATGAGTTTATTATCAAACTCTGGCTTGATACGTTCGAACCCTGCGCCACGGCCACCGCGTGATGAACCGCCCTTGCGAGCGCCTGCACCACTGCGACCAGCAGGTGCACCACGGCGAGCCTCTCCTCCGCGTGAGCCAAATGTTGGACGCGTGGACGGAGTGCGTGGAGCGACCATCGCTACCGGCACATTCGCCTCTGTCTTTTCGTTCTTTTCGTTTACAATGTTTTCTGTCATAAAAATATAAAATATCTAAAATACCAACCCGCCCTCGCGCGCGCCCTCGGCAAATGCGCGCACACGACCAGTGTAGATAAATCCGCCACGGTCGAATACAACCGCTGAAAGACCTTTCGCCTTTGCGCTCTTTGCAAGAGCCACTCCTGCAAGCCTAGCACGCTCAGTTTTTGTCTTCGCTTTCTTGTCTTTTGGCTGTCCCATGTCTGACACAGCAGAAAGTGTAACTCCCTTTGTGTCATCGATGATTTGCGCGTAAATGTAACTGTTTGACTTGAAAATAGCGAGACGTGGGCAGATAGAAGTACCCGAAACCTTCGCGCGGATACGTTTGTGCCTTCTGATGCGCTGTTCGCTTTTTGTTAATTTTATAGTCATGATCGTTTAATTAAAGCTATGCGGACTTCTTACCCTGCTTGCGACGAACGACCTCCGACCCATAACGAATACCTTTACCCTTGTAAGGCTCCGGCTTCTTTTTTGCGCGCACTTGTGCGGCAAACTGACCGATGGATTCTTTGTTGATTGATGACAAAGTAAGAGTGTTTTTTTCTACCAACACTTTCACATCCTTTGGAATTTCCATAGGAACCTTGTGTGAGAAACCGAGACTAAACACGAGCGTATTGCCCTGCGTCTCCACCTTGTAACCAACGCCTTCAATAATAAGCTTTTTCTCAAAGGCTTTGTTCACACCAATAACCATATTCACCAAGTGTGATGCGTAAGTGCCCCAAAGAGCCCTTGCTTCTTTTGAACTATTTTTGGGGGTAAATACCATTGTCGCGCCATCAACTTTGATGTCCACAGGACCATTGAAGTCACGGGTGAGCTCGCCCAATGGGCCCTTCACGGTAATTACCGTACCGTTTTGAGTGACGGTTGTGCCCGCGGGAATCGTTACGCCTTTTTTTCCAATTCTTGACATATAATAAATATTAAATCATTACCAAATCTTAAAAAGTGCCTCACCACCAACTCGACCTTTCCTTGCTTCGTCTCCGGTCATAATCCCCTTTGGTGTAGAAATAATCACCAAACCGTAACCGTTCCTAATTTGCTTAATCTCATCCGCCTTTAGGTAGAAACGGCGAGAAGGCTTTGACATACGCAAAATCTCAGACACGCGAGGCGACTTGCCCTCGTACGCAATACCAATCTCAAGAGTCTTTCCTACTTTCTTGCCTTTTTTTGCATACGAAGCAATGTAGCCCTGCGCAAAAAGAACCTTGGCGATATTTTCTTTCAACTGAGAAAAAGGCATCTCGGCAATGTCCTTGCCGGCTGTACCTCCATTCTTGATGCGAATAAGCATGTCTGCGATTGGGTCGTGCATAAAAATAGTGAATTACCAAGAAGACTTCTTAACTCCGGGAATCTTGCCGTCGTTTGCAAGCTCGCGGAAACAAATACGGCAAAGATCAAAATCGCGCATATAGCCACGGCGACGACCGCAGTTGAAACAGCGGCGCACAATACGCGAGCTAAACTTGGGCTTCTTTTGGGAGCGGACGATTGTTGATGTTTTTGCCATGTTAGTTTTTCTTATGAGCCATGCGAATTAGAAAACCTTACATCCAGCACTTATTTTGAAAAGGTTTTCAAAATAAGTGCTGGATTCGTAATTCAATGTCGCTTCGCTCGTTGTCTTACGAATTTTTGCCAATATCACACGCAGGTTCTTTTGAAGGCTGCCTTGAACGGAAGCTTGCAAAAGAGTGTGCGTGGATTGCTCAAAAAACCCGTACGAGCATCCTATCATACGGGGAAATAATGTCAATCACTGTTAATTGATTTATTGTTTTTAGCATTGACAAAAATAACATAATATGCTAGCATGTTAGGTAGATAACTAATACCATAAACATGGAGGAGGGATTATGCCCGCACCACAGTTTGGAATCGCACGCAAAAAGAAAGATAAAGATACTATCTCAACGATCGCCACAGTTGTAGTGGTTAAACACACCGAGATTCCTACCCATCGCAAAGTAGATATGTTTCTTCAATTGGCGGCGGATGGGAAAGATTTCCCGTCACTCCATGTGTTCGCCGAGGCGAATGGAATCGGTCATGTGGGTGTCGTGAAGCAAAAACTTTACGACACCCAAAAAAAAGAGAAGGAAAAATACAAAAAGGAGAAGCGCGTGCGGCACGAGCAAAATCTCGCCATGCGCGCGGCCACACAGAGTGCCTCCGCAAAGAAACACGACAGTGGCAAAAAGAAAAATTAGCTACAATACAACACCGCACGTCCAAAACAGACGCGCGGTGTATTTTTTTTAGATGTAACAAAAAAGGCGCTTTTTAAAGGCGCCTATTTAGAAGAAGTTTTTTGTTTAATTGTTTTGTTGAAAATGCCTTTGGCTCCCTTTATTCCGGAAGCAAGACAAGCCCTCCATAGGGAGAGACGCAAGGTTGACCGAATCTGTGTTCCGTCCCATCACATCCGCAAGTGTGTGGCACGGAAACCGGAGCACCTCCAATCGATACCATCTCCGCTCCTGACCCATCGTCAAGAGAATCGAGTATTGGTACACCACCGCTTTTTGGCACACCATGGTTAATGGTTTTGTGACCTTGTTTTTGTGACATGATCCTTCTCCTAGTTAAAGTACTGTTGAATACGCCCCATGCATACTTCAATTACCTCTTTTATTATGCCACTCCAGCAGAAAATTGCAATGCCCAAGAATGCAGTTTACGCGAGTGTAGTTTCCTTTTTCATAGGAACTCCAATAACCTCGAAAAAACGAGTTGCCTCTTTTTTGTTTTTCGCGGTTGTCACAATAGTAATTGCAAAACTAAATAGATCCTTCACTTCTTCATCTGAAACCTCAGGAAAGACTGTTTGCTCTTTTACTCCGAGGGTAACATTCCCCATTTCATCTATACTCTTTTTCTCATAACCGCGAAAGTCACGAGTTCGTGGAATGGCAACGTTGAAAAACTTGTCGAGAAAGCCAGCCATGCGCGCGCCACGAAGAGTTACGGCAACACCAATCTTGTCGCCTTCACGAACCTTGAATGCGGCAATGGACTTTTTTGCGGAGCGGAGCGAGGGCTTCTGTCCGGTAATCTTTGCAAGGCGTCCCATTATCATTTCGTTTCTGTTTTTATCTTTTGAACGACCTGTTGTTGCAGACACAACAACTTTCACGAGACGAGGAGCTGCGAGCTTGGACTTGTAGCCAAAATCTTTCTTCATTACCTCGAAGGCGGTTGCCTGCTTTTCGCGGACTGATTTCATTGCTGATTTCGTTTCTGTTTTCATATTATTAAAAATTAAATACTACTTTAGCTCGCTTCCGCTCTTCTTGGTTATACGAACATTCTTGCCTTCAATCTTTTTTGAGCCAACACGCGTACGACTGCCTGTCTTTGGGTCAACAATCATTACGTTTGATGCATTGATTGGCATTGCCTTCTCAATAATCTGACCTGACTTTCCTTTCTCGCGAGACTTCTCGTGCAATTTTGAAATATTTGCGCCCTCCACAACCACGCGATTGACAGAAGTAAGAACTTCAAGGATTTTACCTTTCTTTCCTTTGTCCTTTCCTGTAATCACAATCACATTGTCTCCTTTTTTGAGTTTCATGGTGGTAGTAGGGTAAATAATATTAATTAAAGCACTTCTGGCGCGAGCGAGCCGATTTTGTTGTAGCCGATCTCGGTAATTTCGCGCGGGATTGGTCCGAATATGCGACTTGCTTTCGCCTCTTTCTTTTCCTTGTCGACAATAATAACCGCATTATCGTCGAAACGAATATATGATCCGTCTTTACGACGATATGCGTTGCGCGTACGGACAACGAGGCCTGTGAGAACATCCTTCTTTTTCACCGACTTGCGCGACTCCGCAACCTGCACCGAAAGAACCACCAAATCGCCAATCATTGCATAGCGTTTCTTTGAACTGCCGAGCACTTTGAAGATGCGTCCGATCTTGCCTCCGGAATTGTCAGTTATTTTTACTATTGTTCGTGGTTGAATCATAAATTAGATATTAGCCGACTGCGATGAAGATTTTCCAACGACTTTGAAAGACTTGTCCTTTGAAATTGGGCGACACTCCTCAATGGTGACTTCGTCCCCCATTTTGTATTTCCCTTCCTCGTCGTGGGCTTTGTACTTTTTCGAAACCTTCATAAACTTTCCGTATTTTGGATGCTTCACGAAACGATTTACGAGAACCGTTACCGTTTTCATCATCTTGTCCGACACGACAGTCCCCTGAAGTCTCCTTCTGGTTATGTTGCTTGTCGTATTCTTTGTTTTGTTATTTGTTTCCATATTCGTATTTATGCTGTTACCGAATTAGCTCCAACGGCAGTCTTGCGCAAATTCTCTTCAGTGAGAGCGCGGGCAACTTCTTTGCGCGCGAGCGCTGACGATTTCACATTCTTTTTTGCAGAGCCTGCGATATCAAAACGAAACGCGCGAACAACCTCCCTTTTTTCATTTAGGAATTTGATTAGGTCGTCTCCGCTTTTTTGTTTGATTTCTTTCATATAAATATATTTATGTTGGAGGCTATGCAGTTTCTACGCGACGCACGATGCGTGTCTTGAGCGGAAGCTTTGCTCCTGCCTTGCGGAGCGCCTTTATCGCAAGCGCTTCATCAATACCGTCTACTTCAAAAAGCATGCGACCAGGGCGAACCTCAAACACGTATCCTTGAAGATCCCCTTTACCCTTACCCATGGCTACCTGTGTTCCCTTTTGCGTATATGGGCGGTCCGGGAAAATACGAATCCACATCTTTCCGACTTTAGTAATAGTGCGAACAATAACTTTGCGCGATGCTTCAATTTGGTTTGACTTCACACGCGCCGATGTCTCGGCCTTGAGACCGAAAGAACCAAACGCAAGCGTGATGCCACGGGTTTCAGGCGAAGCCAAACGAGCCTTGCTCTTGCGGCCGTTTTGCCATTTTCGGAATTTTACTTTCTTTGGGAATAACATGATAGTGTATTAAAAATTTTTATCCACGAATCTGGTGACTCGCTTGCGCTTCAGGCACAACAAGCTTCTTCTTGCTGTCTTGAAAAATCTGACCCTTGTAAACCCAAACCTTGACGCCTATTGCCCCATAAGGAAGACGAGCGGTGTTCCTTGCATAGTCGATATCAGCGCGAAATGTCTGAAGCGGAATACCTCCGCGACGAATCTGCTCGTAGCGTGCCATTTCAGCTCCACCAAGGCGACCTGAGATAGCAATGCGAGCACCCAAAACATCGCGGTTCGCCATTACCTTTTCGATCATCTGCTTCAAAATCATTCGGAAAGGGAGGCGCTTTTCAAGCCCCTCACAAACCATTTCCGAAACAACAGTGGCATTGCCCTCCGGTGAACGAACTTCCTCGATGTCCAGCTTGAAATCTTTTGGAATATCGAGCTTGAGGCGGAATGCTTCTTTCAAAATATCATTCTTGAGCTTTACTGACCCCTCTCCTGCGCGACCAATAACCATACCGGGGCGCGCTGTCTTTATGAGGATGCGAAATGTCTTTGCATTGCGTTCTATTTCAGTACCGGCAATATAGCTTCCGCGAAGACGCTTGTCGAGGAATTTGCGAATAAGGATATCCCCTTTGAGGAATTTCTTGTACTCATCTTTTGCGCCAAACCAGCGTGACTTCCAGTCACGGATTATTCCCAAACGATGCGCATATGGATGTACGATGTGTGTCATGTTATTTTGTCTTTTTTGCTGATTTCGGTTTTGCGGCTGCCTTTACTTTCGCAAACGCTACTTTTTTCGAAATTGGCTTTGCGGTAATTTCAACTTTTGACTTTTCGCCTTTCACTTCAGCGTCCACCTTTGCAATAAGCTCAATCATAATATGGCTCGTGTGCTTGTGAATAGGGTGCGCTGTGCCATGGGCCTTTGGCATTGAGCGCTTGAGAATCGGACCCTGATCAACGCGAATTTCTTTTACAAAAAGATCGGCAAGAGAAATTCCGTTATTTTCTTTTGCATTTGCGACAGCCGACATTAAAAGTTTCTTCATTGGACCGGATGCGCGTTTTGGGAGAACATCAAGCTCAACTAAAGCACGTGGAACGGTTTTCCCTTTGATTAGATTTGCCACAAGGCGAACCTTGCGTGGCGCTTGACGATAACTTTTTAGAAAGGCTTTCATGTTTATTTCTTAACTATTTTTTAGCTGGAACTTCAGATTTTGCGGCGGCTGCAGCGGCAATTTCGCCTTCTTTCTTCTTCTGTTCAAGCTCCTTCTGCATCTTGCCTCCGTGTCGCGTAAATTTCTTTGTAGGAGAAAACTCTCCGAGTCTGTGTCCAACCATATCTTCAGTCACTCGGACTTCAACATGAACTTTGCCATTGTACACGCCGAAAAGAAATCCGACCATTTCAGGGGAAATCTGGCTCGCGCGCGCCCAAGTTTTTATCATTTCGGCTGTTTGCGCGCTTTTACCCACCAATTTCTCCAAAAGTCTCGGATCAATATGTGGGCCTTTTTTGAGTGATCGTGTCATAGTAAATTAAAACGAGCTCGGATGAACTTCGATATGCATCTTATCAGATTGTATAGGAATGTCAAATTTATGTATAACCCCACCCACTTTTGCACTCATTTGCAAAAGTGGGTGGGGTTATACACTTCCTTGCGCAATGCGAATGAGTGTGATATGGTTGGTTTTGGGAATGTTCCCGTGCCTACTTATTGAAAGGAATTACCATGAAAACGCAAGTAGCTTCAGCTGTATCGACAGCAGGCTGCCTGATCGCTGGACTCACTGGCGTTCAGGCAATTGATCAACTTGACCTCGGTCCGATCAAGGTCAAACTCATGCGCGAGGATGGTGAAAACTGGTCTCTCGAGCAAGTAAATATGGCCGAGAAGTGGTACAAACGGTTCTTGTTTCTGAACCTTATGCATCCATCATTGTCGATTGTGCCTACCAAGGTGATTGATACATTTTGGCACTACCACATTCTTGACACAATGAAGTACGCCAAGGATTGCCAAAACGTATTTGGCTACTTCCTGCATCACTTCCCGTATTTTGGCATGCGCGGTGATGAAGATGCCAAAAATCTCGATGATGCATTCGCGAATACAAAAGACCTCTTTCATCGCGAATTTGGTGAACCCATCAGCGAACTCAGGAAAGTTTTTGCATTCGCCGAGAGCGAAGTATCTGCAGACTGCGAAGGTACAGAGTGTGGTGGTACGGCATGCGGAAGTTCCAACTGCGACGGCAAGATTAGCGGTATAGATTTCCATACAAGGCCGGTTTTCCTTCAGTAACCGTTTTTACGGTAACCACTATTTCTTTTAGGTAAGGAATAGTGGTTTATTTTTTTATAATTTACGCGCCATGAAGTTTTGTATCAGGGAGTGTATCGTCGTTTTTTAAAAACCGATCAAACCAAGAGATTGTCATTTTTGTAGATTCATCTTTGTGTTCCGTTAATGAGTGGTCTGCCCCCTCAAAAATTACTAGGCGGTGTGGGATATGAAGTGCTAGAAGTTTTTGAGAAAGCTCTATGGAATCGAGAGGACTCACGCGCCAATCAGATCCGCCGTGCATAATGAGAAGAGGTGCTTTTTTGTAAAATAGGTGTGACCAAAAGATAGCTGATCTTTTCTTTTTTTCCACTAGATTTCCGCCAAACATTTTTTTGAAGTGTTCTTTCATCTCGGGTCTGAGTTTTTCCTGACGAATTAAGTTGGTCATACCACCCACTGTTACCGCAGCTTTTATCCATTTTACTTTTGCTAGAGCAAGGTAGGTCATAGAGCCACCACGGCTTGGTCCGTACATACCGATTTTGTTAGGGTTTGCTCTGCTATATTTTTTTAATATTTTTTGTAGAACGAGAACATCCTCAATGTCTGATCCACCCATCTCATCCTTTCCTTCACTTCCCGCGTTACCTGAATACTGAGAGGCTATAACAATATAGTTATTCAGTGCCAATTCTGCTGGTAGCCTTGTAAATAGAGTTCCAACTTTAATTGCTCCAAATTCACCCGACCCTCCTCTATTATAAATGACACATGGGAAATTGTTCCCATTTTGCGGTTCAATTATAAAACCAGCAACTTTATGCCCCTGTGAACGATATACAATCCTGTATACAAAAATACTCTCAGCGTTATTTTTTGCTATTTTTGCAGTAATAGGACCAACAATGCCCCCAAGCTCTTTTGTAAAAAGAATTCGTCTTACTTCTATGATTCCTGGGGTCTTGCGGATGAGCTCAGAGTTGTCTTTGTTTTGCATTTCCAACATTATACTATATATTTCAAAAATTCATCTATTTTTCTTTGAACAATGGGAACATTTGGGACACAGAGAACGAATGGAACAAAACAGCTATTGCTGTGGTTTTAAAACAGGATTCCCGTGATGCTTTGTCCACTGTATGCCGTCTGAGGATGTCGCATATCTTAAATTGACCCTACTGCGTTCCAAGTCTTATACTTAAAACTGCCAGAATCGAGTCCTTGGTCGGCAGTCCGCAAGACATGAGGAGCTTGTTTCTTCACCCGCAGTACATACACCATCTCCACAAACAGGGTTCCCCGGAGTAGCTGTACATGTCGTTAAAACAGGACCGCACGCTTGTGTTATAGGAGAAGCAGGGACAGAGCCATCTGAACATGCTCCTGTTTCTACGCCAATAACATTACGAGGTGATGGATTACCAATACACGATGTGACACAAGGACCCCAAAAGAAAGTTGGATTTGTTTGTGTGCATGACAAACCGGAAACAATTGGGGGATTTGGAATAGGAACTCCGCCAACAGTCGGCGCGAAATCAACCCAGCCGACAACACCAATTCCCGGCACAGCGTCTGACCCACCCCATGCAAAACCGGAAAATATTCCTGTAGCGGTGTTAATAGCTACTCCGTTTGTCCATGTGCCGGAAAGTTTAATCCATCCGTCCCATCCACCTGCCGCATCCCCTGCGCCTGAACCCGTGCAATTACCAGAACCATCTACGAGATTATTTTGGCAAGCTGATAAAGCGCGCGCCCAGCCTGTCACGATACCAGTAGACCAGTCCACTTCTGCAATTGACCCTCCTCCGCCATTAAATGGTGCCGACGGAGGATTGCCAGTCGCGATACGGTCAAAACTAATCCACCCGATATTTTCGTTCCATGCATTTCCAGAAAAGACACCTATGCCTGACATCGGACTTATATTCACTCCATACGATACTGCAGAGCCGTCAGTTGTGTTGTTTAAACTTATCCAGCCAATGTTTTCGCTCCATGCATAGCCGGAAACATTGTCACTGACTCCAGCTTCAGCTTTTTGTACAGACACCGAACTTGGATTTGCAAGATATACCATGTATCCAATACCGGTAATAATTACAACGGCAAGCACATTCCGCAACGAATGCATTGATAGTGTTCTCATAAAGAATAGTATACCACTTGAAAACAAAACAAGCGACAAAAGGTGGGGATAACAAAAGAAAATAAAAAGCTCCGGCCTTTTTGATTCCAAAAAGGCCGGAGCTTTTTATTTTCTTTTGTAGGCTTTATTTTACCTGTTTCGCTTTGCGTCTTGAAACGATAAGTTTGTTTGAGTATTTCTTTGGGGAACGAGTCTTGCGTCCTCCGGTAACCTTGCCGTATGAGGTCTTTGGACGTTTTGTGCCGCGTCCTTGGCGTCCTTCTCCTCCGCCGTATGGGTGATCCACAGGGTTCATGGCTGTACCGCGAACCGTTGGGCGAATACCGAGCCAACGATTACGCCCAGCCTTACCGATATTACGATGCTTGTATTCCTCGTTGGAAACAGCGCCGATTGATGCCCATACATTTTCAGAAACCGCTCGAATCTCGCCTGATGGCATTTTCAAATGGCTCTGCCCTCTGTCGTTTGCCACTACTTCAGCGTAGTTTCCTGCTGAACGAGCAATACGCGCACCGCCGTTTGGCTGAAGCTCGATGTTAAATACAAATGTGCCAACAGGAACTTTGCGTAAAATTGTGCGGTTGCCCGGCTTTAGTGGAGCATCTTCTGCAATGAGAATACTGTCGCCAACCTTAACTCCCTGAGGAAGCAGGTTGTAACGGCGCTCGCCGTCCGCGTAGCAAATGACACCGATGAAACCCGAACGGTTTGGGTCGTATTCAACAGTTTCAACTTTTGATGGAATGCCGATTTTGTCAAAACGAAAATCGATTTCGCGATATGAACGCTTGTGTCCGCCTCCCTTGTGGCGCGTGGTGATGCGGCCAAATGCATTGCGACCGGAACCACGACGAAACCCTGTCGTTAGAGATTTAAGTGGCTCGTTTGTAGTAAGCACGCCGCGATATGTGACAATAGCGGTGTGGCGATTTGATGGTGTTGTTGGTTTAAACTTTTTCATATTTATATTTACAGAATCTCAATCTTATCACCCTTTTTAAGCGTGACCAACGCCTTCCTGATGCCTGACTTAACGCCATTCTTGTTGCGCACGAACACTCGCGTATCCGGAAGATTTACAATGTTCACGCGAACTGGTGTTACGTTGTAAAGTGCCGCAACAGCCCTTGCGATCTCAATTTTGTTTGTGTTCTGCGCAACCTCAAATACATATGTACCTTTTTCAGCAAGAATTGCCGCCTTCTCGGTGATGTGCGGGCGCACAAGAACGTTCACGCGTGAACCGAGCGCGGTTTCCCCTTTTTTTGCTTCTTTTGTTGTTTTCTTAAAAATGGCCATATTGGTAGGAATTATTTATCTGTATTAGCTATTACGAGTTTGCCTTCGATAAAGCTAACAGATTTCTCCGGACTTACAATCACGACATATTTGTGATTCAAGAGATCGATTGGGTTCATGTTTTGGATAGAATCGAAATCAATGTTTCCAAGATTTGCAAAACTCTTGCTCACCGCTTCCGACTTCTCGGATGTTGCAAAGTACGCTGCATTTTTCTTTTTCGTGAGGATTTTTTCAAAACCCTTTACCCCTGAGAGTGCAGAAAGAATATTCTTTGCCTCAGCAGTTTTTGGAGTCTTCATTGAAATACTATCAATAAAAAGAATTTCGTTCTTGCGAAGCTTTTCTGAAAGCACAGTATAGAGAGCCTTTGCTCGAATTTTCTTGTTAATCTTTTTTGAATAATCTTTCTCAGTCAATGGACCGTGAGTAACACCTCCGTGACGCCAGATCGGCGAGCGTGATGAACCGTGGCGAGCGCGACCGGTACCTTTTTGCTGCCATGGCTTTCTGCCTCCGCCGGACACATCACTTCGGTCTTTTGCGGTTGCGGTCGCCACATGCGCATTTGAACGCATAGACTCAACAACCTGATGCACCAAGTCTGCGTTCCACGAAAGCCCCCACACCTTCTCGTTTAAGGCAACTTTTCCTGATTCTTTTCCTTTTGTATTGTAAATTATTGCTTCCATGGTAGTACGGATTATTTTGCGGTTGACTTAATTTCGATAAGTGATCCCTTGATGCCCGGCACGCATCCGGACACGAGAATCTTACCATTGGTGGTATCGACTCCTAGCACGCGCAAGCCTTTTACAGTAATGCGGTCACTACCCATACGTCCTGGCATACGGCGACCTTTTGAAACCTTTTGCTGACCCGTTGAGCCGATAGAACCCGCCTCGCGCTCCGAGTGTTTCTGTCCGTGACTGCGTGGGCCTCCATGAAACCCATGGCGCTTTACCACTCCCTGAAAACCCTTTCCTTTTGAAGTGCCTGAGATTGTTACTTCGTCTCCAACTTCAAAAAGTGATGCGTCCATTGTGTCGCCTTTTTTCCACGCGCTTGCATCATCCACGCGGAACTCGCGAATAACCGCAAAAAGACCAAGGTCCTTTGTGTGACCCTGAACTGCTTTTGAGATATTTTTTGCGGCGCGCGTACCAAATCCCATTTGGATAGCCTCGTATCCATCTTTTGTTTTCGATTTAACCTGCGTAATAACCACTTTTCCAACAGAAAGAAGTGTCGCAGCTGTTGCAAGTCCGTCGTTTCCGACGAACGAAAACATATTTTCTTTTCTTCCTAGAATAAATTTCATATCGGTAACCATTGCATTCTAATCTCCGCAGAGATTGAGTGTTGGTATTTTATTAAGTGAACTAATAACTACAATTTACTACATCATCTTCACATCGATGTTGACGCCTGACGGAAGTGAAAGATTGGTGAGTGCTTCAACAACTTTCGCGTTCGGGTTCAAGATGTCAATTAGGCGCTTGTGAACGCGCATTTCAAACTGCTCGCGCGCATTCTTGTAAATAAATGCTGATCGGAGTACGGTGTACTTCTTGATCTCCGTAGGTAGAGGCATCGGCCCAATGACGATAGCATCATAACGAAGTGCTGTGTCAACAATCTGTTTTACGGAATTGTCGAGCACTTTGTTTTCGTATGCGCGTACGCGGATACGAAGTTTGTGCGTTACTTCCTTATCTGTAGCTTTCTTTGCTACGGATTTTTTTGTAACTGTTTTTTTTGTTGCTGATTTTATCATGTAGTTATAGTTGAATTCCAACCTCAGAGCGAGGATGCCTCTTGCGCGGGGACTTGCGAGCGTGACGACGCGAGCACGAGGAATTTTCTAGCAAGAAAATATCCGTACCCAGCGCAAGACGGCTCCGAGCGGTCTTTACGCGATAATCTTTGTCACCACGCCGGCGCCAACAGTACGGCCTCCTTCACGAATAGCAAAGCGCTGTTCTACTTCGAGAGCAACAGGCACGATGAGCTTAACCTTAAGCTTCACGGTGTCTCCCGGCATAACCATTTCGGTACCTGCTGGAAGTGTCGCATCACCTGTTACGTCCGTTGTACGAACATAAAACTGAGGCTTGTAACCGTTGAAGAATGGTGTGTGACGTCCGCCTTCCTCCTTTGTGAGGATATAAACTTCTGTTTCAAACTCTGTGTGAGGAGTAACAGAACCCGGCTTGCAGAGAACCTGCCCGCGAGTAATGTCGTCTTTCTTTATACCGCGAATAAGGATGCCGGCATTGTCGCCCGCCATACCCTCTTGGAGTGATTTATTGAACATTTCAATACCCGTAACGGTTGTCTTTACCGTATCCTTGATACCAACAATTTCAATTTCCTCGTCAACCTTAAGAACACCGCGTTCAATACGACCGGTAACAACAGTACCACGACCTTCAATAGAGAAGACATCTTCGATAGGCATGAGGAACGGCTTTGCAATATCGCGTACAGGAACGGGAATATATGTGTCGAGTCCGTCTGCAAGTTCGAGAATCTTTTTTGCCCATTCGTCGTCAACAGACTTCGCCGCAAGAGCTTTGAGTGCTGAACCGCGAATTACCGGAACATTTTTACCATCGTAGTTGTACTTGGTAAGGAGTTCGCGAACTTCCTCTTCAACCATGTCAATCATTTCTGGGTCATCAACCATGTCGCACTTGTTGAGGAAAATGATGATTTTTGGCACGCCAATCTGTTTTGCAAGGAGGATGTGCTCTCGTGTTTGGGGCATCACACCGTCTGTTGCTGCAACCACCAAGATAGCGCCGTCCATTTGTGCGGCACCGGTGATCATGTTTTTAATATAGTCAGCGTGACCCGGAGCGTCGATGTGCGCATAGTGACGCGCGTCTGTCGAGTACTCGTTGTGAGAAAGCGCGATAGTAATACCGCGAGCCTTTTCCTCGGGTGCTGAGTCGATTTGGTCGACTGACTTCATTTTTACCTGCTTTCCTGCAAGGTTGAGCACGTGCAATATTGCCGCCGTAAGGGTGGTCTTGCCGTGGTCAACGTGACCAATAGTGCCCACATTAACGTGTGGCTTGGAACGATCAAATGCTTCTGCCATATTTTTGTGTGCCCGTTCTCAGCAAAAGTCTATACACGAGGTAACCCTCTAGACTTTTTCTGACAACGAACAAAATTAAAATTATCTTATAAATTAACGACTTTTTAGAAACAAAAGTACCGCAAAATACGAAGTTGTGCGATACAAAGCACATACTATCAGAAGCGTGCAAATAGTCAAGACCTATGTATCGAAGTCTAAGTATTACTGTAAATAGCTCTTTACCTTATCAACCACCTCCTGCATTGAGGACTCTACCTTTACCAAATATTCGTTTGCACCCAAAGCGAGCGCACGGTCTTGGTCGGTCTTTTGTCCGAGGTTTGAGATGATTAAAATTCGGATATTTGCGAGGTCTGGGTTCTTTTTAATCTCCTCCAGTACAAAAAAGCCGTCTTTCTTGGGAAGCATCATATCGAGTACGACTAGGTCTGGTTTCTCTGTAATAATCTTCTCCATTCCTTCTTCGCCATTGGTTGCAAGTATTGTATCGTATCCTTCTTTCGCAAATTTCATACTATAAACCCTGGCGATGTGTTCGTCGTCTTCGATAATGAGTATCTTCTTTTTTGGGTGGCTGTCCATGGTTCTTTAATTGTACCATATTGGTAAAAGCAACAAGGACCTCATTTTTGCTTTTACTTCCTACTTTCAATAATTGTCTGTGCCACCCCGCAAAATTCTCTTCGCTCATCGCGGGGCACGCATTTGGCCACCCAATGGTCAACTATTTTCGGCTCTCAATAATGGTGAGGGCGACGTTTTGAGGCACAATGTCGTAGTGGTCAAACTCCATAGTGGAACTTGCGCGTCCTTCGGTCATAGAGCGGAGAGAAGTTGTATAGCCGAACATTTCTGAAAGAGGAACCTGAGCTGTGAGCACTTTCATCATGCCACGTTCACCCATTCCTTCAATCTGTGCGCGTTTTGATGAAAGGTTACCTGCAACATCGCCCATAAACTGCTCTGGCATAACGATTTCCACTTTCATAATAGGCTCGAGAATAACGGGGCCCGCTCTTTTTACGGCTTCCTGAAATGCCTGAGAACCAGCAATCTTAAAGGCGATTTCTGAAGAGTCCACTTCGTGAAACGAACCGTCGTAAAGCTCTGCTGAAATGTCCACCACCTTGTAGCCTGCCTGAACACCGCGGTCCATCGCCTCGATAATACCCTTTTCTACTGGAGCAATAAATTCCTGAGGAATAACGCCTCCCTTGATAGAGTTGGTGAATTCAAAATGATCATTGCGACGCTTTGTTTGTTTTGGAAGGTCTTCAATTGCGATAGTCTTGTCGATTGGCTTGATGCGAATTTTCACATGGCCGTACTGACCGCGACCACCTGTTTGCTTCAAATATTTACATTCAGCCTCTGCCGGCTTTGTAATAGTTTCTTTGTAAGCAACTTGTGGTTTGCCAACGTTTGCCTCCACATTAAACTCGCGCTTCATGCGATCAACAAGGATTTCGAGATGAAGCTCACCCATTCCGGAAATAATTGTTTCCATTGTTTCCTCGTCTGTTGAAATACGGAATGTTGGATCTTCATCGGCAAGCTTCTTGAGCGCCATACCCATTCTCTCCTGGTCACCTTTTGTTTTTGGCTCGATGCGAAGAGAAATAACCGGTTCAGGAAACTTAATTTCCTCAAGAATGATTGGGTTTGCTTCGTCACAGAGCGTGTGTGAGGTGCGAGTGTTTTTGAGTCCAACCATTGCGGCGATTTCACCAGCAAAAACCTTTTTCACTTCCTCGCGAGAGTCCGCCTGAAGGCGCACCATTCGGCCTACGCGTTCTTTTTCTCCTGTTGTTGCATTGTATACATATGAACCCGCTTCTACTGTGCCCGAGTACACACGGAAAAATGTAAGCTGTCCAACGAATGGGTCTGCTTGAAGCTTAAACGCGAGTGCGGCAAAGGGCTCTTTGTCACTAGGGTGACGATCGATCGTCTCTTCAGTCCGTGGGTCGATACCATGAACTGCGGGAATATCAAGCGGTGATGGGCAGTAGTCTACTACTGCGTCGAGCACAAGCTGAACGCCTTTGTTCTTGAGCGCTGAGCCTGCATATACAGGGAAAATTTCATTTGCAATAACTGCCTTGCGAAGAGTTGCTTTCAAAACATCAAGAGCAATTTCTTTTCCTTCAAGGTAGCTTGTCATCAAAGCATCGTCATTTTCAACGATACGCTCAACAAGCTCCGCGCGAAGTTTTACCGCCTCGGCTTTGTATTTCTCGGGAATTTCTTCTTCAATAACATTTATACCCATGTCACCTTCAAACTTAAACGCCTTCATTTTGAGTAGGTCTACTACACCATCAAACTCGTCCTCGAGTCCGATAGGAATCTGCATACGAACCGCCTTTGTATTTAAACGATCGAGAATAGACGCGTATGAACGCTCGAAAGATGCTCCGGTACGGTCGAGCTTGTTGATGAAACAAATACGAGGAACATTTGCCTCATCCGCATAACGCCAGTTGGTTTCTGACTGTGGTTCTACTCCGGCAACACCATCAAACACCACAACAGCGCCGTCGAGAACGCGAAGGGAGCGCTTTACCTCTACTGTAAAGTCGATGTGTCCCGGTGTGTCAATAATATTGAAACGGTACATGTTTTCATGCGCCTTTTTAACATCCGTTTTGTTCCAGAAACAGGTAATGGCCGCCGCGGTAATCGTGATACCTCGTTCTCGCTCCTGTTCCATCCAGTCGGTTGTGGTAGCACCGTCATGCACTTCACCAATTTTGTGAGTCATGCCAGTATAAAACAAAATACGCTCGGACGTTGTCGTCTTGCCGGCGTCAATGTGTGCAATGATTCCAAAATTGCGAACTTTTTCTAACGGATAGTCTCGTTCCATAATAAATAGGTGTTAGCTTTTAGCTGTTAGGTTTTAGGTAAATACAAAAAAATAATTAATGAAAACAAATTATACCAGCGTGGTAAAAAATGCGTTAATTTGGGATGCAGCGCGAGGCGACAAGTATGTGATACCGATGAGCTGTACAGTAGTACTGCGAGTCGTGTTCACATACGCCGGCAACGAAGCGCCGCGCCCAAATTACGCATTTTTTACCAGGCGAAGTGCGCAAAGGCCTTGTTAGCCTCCGCCATCTTGTGCACATTCTCGCGCTTCTTCACCGCCTCGCCTTCATTGTTTGACGCGGCTAGGATTTCATCCGCAAGCTTCTCGTGCATTGGGCGACCCTTTTTTGCCTTTGCCGCATTGATAATCCAACGAATCGAAAGCGCAAAGCGTCTGCCAGGGCGCACTTCATGTGGCACCTGATAGTTTGCGCCACCCACGCGACGCGAACGAATCTCCATAAGTGGGCCTGTGTTTTTTAGCGCAAGTTCAAATACTTCAAGCGGTTCGAGCTCCTTCTTTTTTTCTTTGATGATGTCAAAAGCGCCGTACACGATTGTGCGCGCGGTGTTCTTTTTTCCGGCTTCCATCACATAGTTGATAAGTTTTGCAACCTTCGTTGAATTATACACGAGGTCTTCGCCGGGAATATTACGATTTTTTACTTTTCTGCGCATGATTGATTTTTAAGGAGAGCAACGACTATAAAAATCATTACCCAGCCTCAGTTTTACGTTATTGTACCTTACTATATTTAATTATTATTTACAAATTCCTTTCGCTCAGCACCAACTCGATAAAACTGAGGCTGGGTAGGAAAATCATATTCGCTTCGCTCATTGATTTTCACTACCTCTTTGTCACTCCTGCCTTTGGACGCTTTGTTCCGTACTGACTGCGGCCCTTGCGACGTGTTTCAACCGATGTCGCATCTAGGACTCCGCGGACAATGTGATAACGCACGCCAGAAAGATCCTTTACGCGACCTCCACGAATCATTACCACAGAGTGTTCCTGAAGCTTGTGTCCCATGCCCGGAATATATGCTGTGACTTCCATGCCGTTCGTCAAACGAACGCGTGCAATCTTTCGAAGTGCTGAGTTCGGCTTCTTCGGTGTAGTTGTAGTTACTTTTGTGCAAACTCCACGCTTAAATGGCGAATTGTGGAAAACTGGCTTGTTTAGGATACTATTAAAGCTTTTTCCAAGCGCAATCGAACGAGACTTCTTTCTCAAAGTCTTGCGAGGGTTCTTAATAAGCTGGTTGATTGTTGGCATAATTAAATTACGAAGCCGCCTATCAGACGGCTCTTGTGCTGACTACTCTACTATATGACATCCAGAAATGCAAGTTGATTAGTAAATCCCCACCCCTGTAATCAGTCTGAAAATGAAACTAGTAATAGGCGATATGATGTACTGGGCAAAAAATACTACAAAAACTATGAAAACAAGCCAGTTTTGCTCCAAAAAGTCGTGAATGTACTGAAAACGGACAGGCAGAAAGGCAAAAAGAACTTTCGCGCCGTCGAGTGGCGGAAACGGGATCATATTGAAGACTGCGAGAACAATGTTCAAAAAGACAATAATGCCAAGCATCTCCGCGAATGGCCCAGGATTTATTCCCAATGCATCATTATAGCGAATCATCAAACCAAAGATAATCGCAAGGGCAAGATTGGCAAGAACTCCTGCAAGCCCCACAAGGACCGTCCCCCACTTAAAACTCCTTAGATTATAAGGGTTATACGGCACCGGCTTTGCCCATCCAAAGGCAAATGTACCGCCAGACCCAAAAAGCATGAGTGCGGGGAGGATAATCGACCCCAGCGGGTCAATGTGTGGGATTGGATTCAAGGTCAAACGCCCTGCAAGGCGCGCTGTCGGGTCACCAAACCATTCCGCCATGTATCCGTGGGCAATTTCGTGGATAATTATTGAAAAAATGAGAATAACTAGAAAAAAAAGTGTTTCGACTTGCATAATGTACGATATATGATAGCATAAGCCGACTAACTAAGAAATAATATCTATATGGCAAAATCATGTCCAACTTGCGGAAAAGGAACGATTATCGCTGGTCACTACTCAAACCGCGTCCGCGCAACCAAGTTTAACCCCACCGGAAAGTCCCGTAAGTACCCAAATCTACAGTGGGCGCCTCTTTCAGATGGCTCACGCCTAAAAATCTGCACGAAGTGCATGAAAGTCGGAAAACACAGGGAAATATAACTTGGTACAATATTAGCTCCTCGGCTCGGGAATAAAAAAGGTTACTTTTTTATTCCTCTCACTCTACGTCGCTAATCAAGTTTGTATAAAAGGAACACGAAAAACCCAGCCGTAAGGCTGGGTTTTAGTTTACACGCAATCCCATACCGTCCGTTTTGAAAATAATAGTGCCATGTTCAGCCGTACTAATAGAAGGAATCTTAAGCTCCGTGAGCAAATCAGTGACCTCTTTATGCGGATGGCCATACTTATTGTCTTTTCCGGCAGAAATAACGGCGTATTTCGAATCGACTGCCGAAAGAAACTCGCGTGAACTTGAGGTGCGGGAGCCGTGATGTCCGAGTTTTAAGACAGTCGAGCGAATAGCGCCTCCTTTTTTATTGACCAAAAACTTTTCCACCGATTGCGGTGAGTCGCCAGTAAATACAAAAGACTCGTTTCCATACAACAGTCGCGCGACAATAGACCCCGTGTTTGTTTCCCATCCTTGTGCACTTCTGTCGGGAAATAAAATCTCGAGGACGACGCCATCATCCAAAATAATTTTCTCGCCTGCGCGGGCAAGAACGCGCTTCAGCCTCTTTTCAGCGATTTCTTTTTCAAATGCATTATATGCTCCAGTGTCGGAAATATTCTCTGTCGTTACTACATAACCAACACGAAAGCGATTGAGGACTATCGGGAGTCCACCCACATGGTCTTGGTCGGGGTGTGTCGAGAGCACAACATCGAGCGAGCGATCCCAAAACGGCATCACAGAGCCAAGCGCACGGAGAACGGCGCCTGATGGCGGTCCGCCATCGATAAGCATTTGTTTTCCATTTGGTGCTTCGATGTATATCGCGTCTCCTTGCCCAACATTTAAAAAAGCAACGGTGAGCTCACCTTTCCTGTCCACTCGAAACACCGCTGCCCAGATAAAAATATTTACAACAAGAAAAATTGCGAGAGTTGCATATTGTATTGTGGTTTTTGAGAAATTTCTCAACATACAAATTATAGTACCACGCCAGCTACAGTATCTCCCGTATCGTAACAATTATTTGCTATAGCAAATAATTGTTACGATACGGGAGAAGAGGTATACTGTAAAGTATGTCAAAAATAACTGTAACGAAAACTTCACCACGCAAAGCGCGGGAAAGTACACTTCAGAGAAGGGTGCTATTATTGCTTTCTGCTGGCCTTGCGCTTGGACTTACACGTAGTCCAAATCAGTATTTCCGATTGATACGAGAGACTTCAAAAGAGTGGGATAAAATAAACAAAGGATCCCTTGAACGTGCAATTGGTTCACTCTATAAATCAAAACTTGTTTCAACAAAAGATAATCATGATGGAACATTAACACTGGTTCTTTCAAAGGAGGGTCATGACCTTGCCTTAAGATATGACATTGAAAATATGGGGATAAAAACCCCTACTAATTGGGATGGTAAATGGCGTATTGTGATGTTTGATGTTCCTGAACCATTCAAACGCATTCGCGACACGCTTCGCATGCATTTCAAAAATATGGGATTCTACGAATTTCAAAAATCTGTCTTTGTACATCCGTATCCGTGTGCTAAAGAGATTGAGTATATTATAGAATTTTATCAGGCTCGAAAATACATACGTTTCATTGTTGCAACCGATATAGATAACTCGCCAGAACTTAGGCGACACTTTCATCTTTTCTAGCAATCAAACGTTAGCGAGTACCACGATTTTCAATTTCCTATTCATAACAATTATTTGCTATAGCAAATAATTGTTATGAATAGTGGATATGTTATTATGAGAGCATGGCTGACATTACTGTTGAGACACTCATACAAGGCGGAAGTTATTTTGCAATTTTCTTTCTCATGATTGCAAACGGCTCGGTCTCATTTCCTTCGAGCCAAATCCTCTACATTATCGTCGGGTATTTTGTCGCGCAAGGAAACCTTGCGCTCATCCCCGCCGCACTTGCTGGTTCCACCGGCAACGCCATCGGCAACATGGTGCTCTATGAGCTCGTTCGCGCGCGCGGGCGCGCATTTGTAGAACGCATGAAACTTTTTCCAGCGCGCGAACTCGCGAAAGTCGAAATCGCTTTCAAGAAAAAAGGAGCCTGGTTTATTTTTATCGGAAAACTTTTGCCGGCAATAAAAGTTTTTGTACCTATTCCCGCAGGACTTGGGAAAATGTCGCGTCCGCTTTTTGCATTTCTAATGCTCACTGCATCATTCATATGGTCGCTCGCGTTTATATCAATCGGATATTTTTTTGGAAAATCATCTGACCTCTTTGGTCGCTACGCAATCATTCTTGCTATCGTCGCCGTTGTGGTCATTTTTCTTTTTTATCGCTACATCAATAGTCCTGCGATTGTGAACGAAATCGAGAAATATGGACCACGGGGATAGTGGTCCATATTAGCTCCTCAACTCGGAAATGCGAAAGATTACTTTCTCATTTCGCTCGCTTTACGTCGCTAATAAAAACCCCAAGACATGCATACGCAAATGCGAGCATCCACAGAGGAAAAGAAATTCCTGATAGCGATGCGAACGGCACTCGCGCAAAAAAATCTACGGCAAGAAAAACATATGCAAGGAGTATGTATGAACTAAAAGCGAAAACACTTCCGATAAACGGCAACCACGCAAACATTGCGACGAGCGCGACTAAAAGCATTGCGAGAGGAACGACGGGAAGGATAAAAATGTTTGCGATAAACCCGACGAGCGACACACTGCCCATATGGTAGAGAATAAGAGGAAAAACAAAAATTTGCGTGGCAAATGTTGTGGCAACTATTTCGCGTAATATGCGCGACGAAATAAATGCGAAATACTTTTCAATAATCGGTACAAAAACCACAATCGCAAGCGTCGCGGAAAACGAAAGCTGAAACGACACATCGTGAAGAAGGATCATTGGGTTCACGAAAACCATGAGTCCGCCTGCGAGGAAAAGCGCGCGCAAAGCATCGCTCTCTCGCCCGAGCACGCGCGCGAGAATCACCACGAGCGCCATTACTGTCGCGCGCACAACCGTCGCCCCACCACCGACCATCACCGCAAAAAGAACAATCCCGAGCGCACTCATAATGAGGCGGATTGAAAACGGCATAAACACAACAAGTCGAGAAATAATGCCAGCGACGACGGCTATGTTGTATCCCGAGAGCACTACAATATGCGCGACCCCTGTCTCACGAAACTTTTGAATAATATTTTCTCCTAGGGATTGTTTTGCTCCGAGCGTAATTCCCCCCGCGAGCGATGCCTCAGGTTCAGAAATATTCTGTGAAATATTTTTCATCATCCACGCTTTAAAAGTAAAAAGGTTTTCTTTAATAACGTTTCCTTTTCCTTGAGCAACAACAGAAACTTTTGGAAAATACATTTGATAGTGAATGTCATCTTTCGCAAGATACGATTCATAGTCAAATGCGCGAACATTATCCTTTGGTGTAAAATTTTTAGGTGTCGTTATCTTTCCAATCACCAATACCTCATCGCTATATTTAAGTTCCGGATACGTTGGTACGCGAACGAGAATGAGCGACTTTTCTTTAATGACGGATTGTGTTTGAACAACAACATTCGTATATGTCTCTCGGACATCAGGCTCGTCAATAATAATTCCTTGTACTTCTGTTACTTTTCCAACAAGGTTATCAAGCGCATGCGCCATTGTGTTCACTCGGGAAACATCGACGCGAAAAATCCCTAGAGCGATACCAAAGAGAACGAGTGAAACAAAAAGAACGTTTTTCGAATACGGTCTTTTACTCGCTGTAAGAACAAAAACGGAAAGGAGCGCACACAATATCGCGAATGCGTATCCAAAATCGAGGATACTTTCAAGCAGGACACCAACAGTGAAACTAACAATAAAACCGAAAAAATACTCCGCGCGCATACTGTTTTACACTCCCCATTCTCTCAATATCGCTTTTTCATCAGCCGCGCTCACTGATTTTTTAAATTTCGTACCGCGTACTCCTTTAACGCGTTTCTCGCACTCGGCCCATGTGGAATGTTTTTCCAGTTTTCCATTTACCAAACTCAGATATGAATATGCCTTCACACCGCTGTTGGACTTTGATTTAGTTTTTTTTATGGCGAGAAGTTTCGCGTCTCCCGCATGTGGGACAAGATCAACTTTATATCCGCTACGCAGTCCATTAAAAAGTTTTGGGTCTTCCTTGTCCGCAAGCATAGTCGCAATAGCGTCAGCTCTGTCGTTTCCTTCTATCCCCGCATGTCCCGGTGTGTAGTTCCACGAAATTTTGCATGCGCTCATTTGCAAATCCGCCACAACTTCCGCAAACGCTTCCCACAAATCACGATTAAGCACTTCTTCTTTTTTGCTGTTTATCCATCCATTTTTTTCCCACCCTGCGACCCATTTTGTGATGCCGTTTATAACGTACTTCGAATCGACACGCATATCTATCGTGTATGCACCGCCAAGATTTCTAACGAAGCCGAGCGATTCTATCGCCGCAGAAAGTTCCATTTTGTTATTCGTTGTATGTTTATCGCCAGAGCCAATCTCAACAACGCGCTCATTCGTTGCGATGATCGCCCCCCATCCTCCGGGCCCGGGGTTCCCGCGTGATGAACCGTCGGTGTAAATAATTATGTCTGATGACTTTGCCATTTGTTCAGTTTACATTTTTTTTACCACCTCTACAATTCTTAAACGAAGTTCTCTTTTGTTGCGAAACATGTTCACCTCCATTGTGGCGACGAGGTCAACCGTATCACCTGCATCAAGTTCTTTATATTTTTTTTGCTTTTCATCTTTGGCAAAAAATAAAATAGCTTTCACGGATGAATTTTCAAAAGAGAGCTCGAGGTGTGTTTTCTCTTTTCCAAAATATCGCACCTCCGTAAGTTTCACTTTTTCAAAAAGGAAAACGGGTTTCGGATTCCCTATCCCAAACGGCGCGAACTTTGCGATTTGTTTCCAATTCACCCAGTTCACATCACCAAGCGTTAGCGTAGTGTCCACCAAAAGTTCCGCATTTTCTTTTTCCTTTCGCACGGTTTGATACACTTTCATGAGCTCGTCTTCAAGAGTGTGTATTTCGCCTTCTGAAACAGAAAAACCTCCGGCTTCTTCATGTCCGCCGACGTCAGTGAACACTCCCTCGCGTACAGATGTCATCATCTCTACCACATTTACCGTACCATCCGAACGACACGAACCTTTGATGCATCCACTTTCAGTGCGACCCCACACAAAAACAGTTCGCTCGTATCTCTCTACTAAATTTGAAGCGACAAGTCCTACGAGTCCCGGCTTCCATGACGGATTCCCTACAACAATAATTTCTCTAAGTAGATTGTTCAAATCCTTAGACTCGAGATGTTTGAGTGCCTCCTTTACCATACTTGCGACAAGTCCCTTGCGCGCATCATTTAGGTGCATCAGTTTATCTGCGTACTCATCTGCTTCTTCGCGGGTCTCTGACGAGAGTAACCGGAACGCATCCATCGGGTCTCCAATACGGCTCGCAGCATTTATACGCGGACCAATCATAAAACCAATATCGTCTTCAATAATATTATTCTGATTCATATCCATTTTTGCAAAGAGCGCAAGGAGTCCGGGGCGTCGTGATTTGCGAAGTACCATGAGTCCATAGTGCGCAAGTGCGCGGTTTTCATTTCGAAGCGGTACCATGTCGGCAACAGTCGAAAGTCCAGCCATGTCGAGGAGCCACTTTTCCCAGCCGAGCGGCACCCCCCACTTTTTGCGAGAGCGCATGAGTAGCGCGCTCACGAGTTTCCACGCCACTGCCGCGCCGCAAAGCATATTGTCGTGATACGTATCTCCTGCTTGTTTGGAATTTACAATCGCATACGCCTTTGGGAGAATATCCTGCGGTAAATGATGGTCTGTAATAATGAGGTCGATACCTAAAGCGCTCGCATGCGCCGCCTCGAGCACATCGGCAATACCGCAATCAATAGTTATGACAAGTGTCGCACCACGCGAAGCAAGTAAGTCGAGCGCATTTGTATTCAAACCATACCCCTCAATATTTCGATGCGGAATATATACCTCAAAGTTTTCATACTTAATCTTTTTTAAAAAGTCATTAAAAAGAGTTGCACCGGGAATGCCGTCGCAGTCGTAGTCGGCGTAGACGACGATACGCTCTCCAGTGTCTATGGCGCGCAAGATACGCTCCACCGCTTTCTCCATGTTCATTATTCCAAACGGGTCCTGCACGTCCCGAGAAAAATCTGGATACAAAAAATGTTCAGCGTCTGCGGCATTTTTGATCCCGCGCTTTTTTAGGAGTGTCTGGACAAGTTCCGGATAGCTCGAGAGATCGGATGACATAATTGGCATTCTACCATATACTAATACCCATGACCGACCCCAGAAGGAATTTTTACAATTCTATCTAGGTGACTCTATATTATTCATCTTTCTTCCCTACAAAATGACATTAGATAAAAATTCCAACGGGGCAGGCTGCCTATTCTGTAAAATCGTTGCTGGAGAAATTCCGGCGGAAAAAGTCTATGAGGACGACACGGTGCTCGCCTTTCTCGACATTCACCCGGTAAACATAGGGCACACGCTTGTCATTCCAAAAGAGCACTACGCCAATCTCTACGACACTCCTGATAAAACACTTGCGCAAATAATGACGGTCGTGAAGAAACTTGGAATTGCAATAAAAGAAACGGTTTCTGCCGACGGAATCAATATCGAAATGAATAATGATTCTGTCGCTGGTCAGATTATTCTTCACACACATCTTCACATCGTCCCACGCTTCTCAGGCGACGGCTTCACTCACTGGAACGGCGCTCGCGATTATCGCGACGGCGAAGCACTCAAGGTTTCAAAAAAAATCAAGATGATTTTGTAAAAATTTTTGCTTTTTGCGAGTGAGGCTGTATACTATATCGGCACCCTATGGACAACTTTGCAAAAATGGACATTTTCTTTTTAGTTACAACCATCGCGGTCATCGTACTTGCGTGTCTTGTGACGGCTCTACTTTACTACATACTTCGCACCGCGAAAGATGTGAGTGAGGTTGTACACATTGTACGAAAAGAAAGTGAACGGTTTGCAAAAGGAGCAAGGTCTGCGCGCAGTCGCATAAAAGGAAGCGGCGAAAGTATCCTGCAAAAAGTTATTGCTTTTGTACAATCATTTGCACAAACAAAGAGGGACAGGAGAAAAGATTCAGACTAATAATTCAGCAATATTTAAATGACAAAAAAATCAACAACAGGAACAAAGGTAGCAGTAGGTGCGGGTCTCGCAACGCTGGCAGCATTTGCTGCAGCGGGATATTTTCTTTACGGCAAAGATGGCGCCAAGAATAAAAAGAAAGTGCGCGGATGGATGCTCAAAGCAAAAGGCGAAATCCTCGAGGGAGTAGAGAAACTAAAAGATATAACCGAGGAACAATACGCAGTCGTTGTGGACAAAGTGGGAGCAAAATACAAAGCAATCAAAAGTATTGACCCCAAAGAAGTGGACACGATGGTGCGCGAGCTTCGCGGACACTGGAAGAGCATTAAAAAGACCATTACCGCTGTTCCAAAAAAGAAATCAGTAAAGAAGACCAAGTAAAGAGGTAAATTAAAAAAGCGCCGAGTACCAATTGTGGTTCTCGGCGCGTTTTTAATTTACCTCTTCTTGCATTTAATAATTGCATCAATACCAGGGAGCTTGCCATCTACGAGATAGTCGAGTGTCGCGCCGCCGCCGGTTGAGACAAAAGAAAGTTTATTCTCAATACCGAGCTTTTCTACAATAACTGCAGTATCTCCGCCACCAATAATCGAAACTGCGGGGCTCTTTGTGATTGCATTAAGAAGCGCAATAGTCCCTTTATCGAAACCCCCTTCGTAGTATCCAAGTGGGCCGTTCCACACTACGAGTTTTATCTTTTTAAGGAGGGCTGAGATATTTTTAATAGTCTCTGGACCAACATCAACAATGTTGTCTTTTGTAGAAAGCTCGTTGACATTCTTTACCGTTGATTTTTTACCATCACTGTTTTTCACAATCACATCAATCGGTAAAATTATTTTCCCTTTTTTCAAAAGTGGCGTGAGGTTGAAATTATATTTATCAACAAAGGACTTCCCTATCTCAATACCCTTGTCATGAAAAAAGTCGTTTGCGAGAACACCGCCAACGAACACATAATCGGCAATCTTTAAAAACTTTTTCAGGAGTGGTACCTTGGTATCAAATTTTGCGCCGCCAAGGACAAAGAGAAACGGGTGTTTTGGCTTCAGCGCGAGCGACAAATGCTTCACTTCATCCATAATGAGGAGCCCGGCATAGCTTGGAAGGTATTTTGTAATGCCCACCACTGATGCGTGCGCACGATGTGACACTGCAAAAGCATCGTTCACGTACACATCACCAAATGATGCGAGATATTTTGCAAACTCGGGATTGTTTTCTGTCTCGCGATTATCAAGACGAAGGTTTTCAAACACAACTACTCCGCCTTCTGGTAAACCATCAACTACGGCGTGAGCTACTCCGGTACGAAAATCAGGAACAAAGCCAACCTTCATTTTCTCCCGCCCACCATCGCTTCCTATTTTTTTTGAGCGATAGGTGGTGGCGGGCAAGGTATTCAAATACTGAACGACAGGTTTAAGCGACGATGATGCATCTTTGCCAATATGCGATAGGATGATGACGCGAGCCTTATTCTTTATCAAAAATTCAATAGTTGGCATCGCGCGGTCGATACGCATCGTCTCAACGATTTTTCCATTTTTTATCGGCACATTAAAATCTAACCGCAAAACTACGCGTTTGCCTTTTAAATTCTTTATATCTCTGATTGTGGGAATTCTCATTTAATTTGATCCGCGCTCTTCAAAATTTCTCCGAATATTTTCGGGTCAAGGCTTGCACGACCAACGAGGAGGCCATCAATTTGGGATTTCATCAGAAACTCCCACGCGTTTTTTGCGTCCACGGAACCACCGTAGAGAATCAAAACTGCGCTTCCGTCTTTGCCCGCCTGCCATCGCCAGACTGTCCCTTTTGAGCGATTGGCAGTGGCGGGCAGGCCATACAAATCCGCAAGGGTTTTTTTTATGAGTATCGAAACCTCAAGAGCGTCATCGGGCGACGCCGCATGAACCGCATGTTTGCCAATCGCCCATATCGGCTCGTAGGCAATCCCAACTTTCATCAAATCTTTTTTCTGCACGCCACGCAATGCCGCTTTTATTTGCTCAGAAATAAATTTTAAATACGCGCCATCGACATCGCGTTCATGCTCACCAACGCAAAGCACTACCGTAAGTCCCGCTTTCACTGCCGCAAGTACTTTTTTGTTGATAAGTTCGTCAGTCTCGCCCATCGCGCGGCGTTCTGAGTGTCCGATAATGACATGTTCAAGACCAAGTGATTTAATCATCGCCGGAGAAACCTCACCAGTATACGCGCCTTCGTTTTCAAACCACGCATTTTGAGCACCCACGACCACGCGGTGTCCTGTAACGAGTTTTTTTAAATCGCTCGCATAAACAAACGGCGGACAAATAACCGTCTGCACATTGCGAAGCGCGCTTGCAACCTTTTTAATAGCCGTAAACTTTGCTTTTGCGTCTTTCACGCTTGCTGGGTACATTTTCCAGTTGCCAATGATGAGTTTTTTAGTTTTCATATTCTTATTGTATCACAGTGTCGTGGGTGCTAAAAATCCGAGCAAAGCTCGGATTTTTCGCACCCATGTCAATTGTTAATTGTCAAACGTCAATTGTTTTATTGTCCTTCCTTCCAGTCACTAATCACCCAAGAACCACCAGGTCCCGAAGTAAACAGAGTGTTTTCAAGTCCTGCGGAGTAAATCACATTTGCTGAATTTTTTAACGTAATCTTATACCCTGTTACCTCCCTAAGTGACGCATTGTTTTCTATTTTTATGTCCCCATAACCTGCGTACACGAGCAAATTCCCCAAAACACTATTGTTAACTTCAATTGCCTCCGCGCTAGTCCCCAAAGATGCGCCAGTGTTCCATGACAATAAAAGTACATATGCGTTAGCATTAGATCCAGCAGCCTGATTGAACGTTATATTATTTTCAAGCGCAATACTACCACCTGTCGCCCTGGTTGCAGATCCTGGATCAGCTATTATTGCCACGCTCTGTGCTCCGAGAGAAGGGTCGACATTTATTTCCGTGCTGTTTTTTATCGAAATATTTGCAGTTCCACCAAGCCCTGTGGTTACCCATACTGGACCCATAAGATTCACCTTAGCGGTGCCACTAATCTCTAGATCACATGGAATCTTTATTGGACCAAGCGTAACTGTTGAATTAATCGAGTATTTCCCGCCCGGGCACTCTGCCGCAGTTGCGACACCCCCCGCTTCAGCGGCCGCCTCCCATTCAAGTACTTGAGTATCACTAATGGGGAAAGCAAGTGGAGTTTGTGTACCAAGTGGGTATGTACATGAGCTACGATTAGACCCTGATATGGTGTTACAGGTTACTGTCGAGCTTGCTATAAACGAACTGTAAATCTTATTTGCGTACATAGACGCAGTTCCACTTAGCTGGTTTGTAATGTTTGTAATGACACCATTAGATGTTGTGGTTGCAACGTAGACAGTCCCTGAAATACTGTTGTCTCCAGCGGCAACTCCGTTCAAGCAATCCGTTCCTGTTTGCCCGCCACCGCAAACTGGCCCTCTAGAATAAAGATTACCTGTGATTGAAGCTGTGTTGTCCATTAGAACCCCACCGTCTCCTGCTTGCACACCATAGTTAAACGATATACCTGAAGACGTTGTGAGCATTGATTTTACACGACGAGTGTTGGTTAGTATGTCCCCAATCGATCCAATAGATTTACCACCTCCAATATTAGTAATGGTCGTCGTTGCTACATTCCCACCGAGCGAAATAACCTCTTGCGCGCCGATAGTTGTTCCTTCTTTAAGCCGATAGAGAGCATCTTCGTGTCCTGCCTCTGACAAATAATACGCTCCTTTAGATTTTTCAAAATCGCGCGAAGTTTTGTATTCACGTACTACAGGAGATGAAATACCTACCGCTATTGCGACAGTGATAACTACGAAAAACATAACCGCCGTAATGATTGCTGCGCCACGATTTCGATTTGTGTTGTGTTTACTCATATTGAATTAATGTATTGAGCCCCTTAGCACTATCGTATCATAAAACTTCACCAACTTAACTGTATTTGAACGAGAATCACTTAGCGCCATTTCAATCTTTATTGCCTTTGAGTTTCCAGTTGTAATTAACCGAAAAACAAGGTTAGTTAAAGTAACGGTTTTTGTAAAAAGAGGACCATTTTCAACACCACCGATCTTCATATTGAGTTTGTTCGCTCCATCCACGTAAAATTCAATCGTTGTGTTGGCGCCAAGAGAGTCCTTTGTTCTTAATGTAAGTCTACCCGTGCTTGTTGCAAAAGTGCTATTCGTCTCATTAATATCATATGCGTTTCGAATCTCACGACTCATGCGCTCGAGCGCAGTAGTGGCAGATTGACTCACTCCTTGTGCGATACGTATAGTATAAAACGACTTCATTGCCAAGATGGTTGCATTGAGGGCGAGAATCGAGAGCACTGCAAAGAAAGCAACATAAATAATCATTTCCACAAGAGTAAACCCGCTAAAATTTTTCTTTGAAAAATTTTGACGGGTAAACCCAGTTTGTTTTTGTTTGCCATTCATACTCAGTTTCCAAATAAGTTCAAAATGTACGTCTGTATTGATCGCGTTGTCGTACCAACGACAGGGCTCCACCATGACACAAACACATTAACTAGCTTAGTCTCAGGATCATACGTTCCCGATGTAGCAATATCATTATTTAAATCGCGCTTAACGTCTGAAATGGTGAACCCGCGCTCAAACTTTCCGTCGACAAGTGTTACAGCTGTTGTCCTTTCCCAGTTTGTACCGTTCCATAAAAAATAGTAAGTGGTTGTTGTAGATAGGCTAAAAATGTTGCTTGTATAGTTAGTGTCGCGAAAAATCTTTACCACCTCAATACCTTCTTCAAGGAGGTAATCTCCTTGAATTGCCGACCCCGTTACGTTACTTGCGCGAAGTGTCGCCTGAAAAAAAGTTGAAATACCCAAAAGAGATACAGACAGTACTGCTGAAGCAACAACAACTTCAACAAGACCGAAACCACGTGTGTAATATTGATTTTTTTTCATTTGTTATTAATTAATTGTAGCAACCCCCGTCTGGAGTATCAATACTGTGGTACTTGCGGTCGTCCCCGTGACCAAAAGTGTCGTCGTTGCATTTTGAGTCGTCGCACCGGTTATTTTTTGAAAAACAACTTCAGAGCCGCCGCCGTTTATCGTTGTAGTTGCTATGGTAAGAGAGAGATCAAAAATGTGTTCTTCGTTTGTTGTCGAGGTCGCCACATAAGTCGTCCCCTGAAACAACACTATTTTCCCGGACTCAAAATATACACCGAATTGATTGTCGTTTTTTGATGAAACAGACAGGAGACGTGCGCGGTTGATAGTCGTCAACAGTTCTTGTGTTTCCGTGTTTAAAATACTTTTTTGTCGGAAGGTTACGAACGAAGGGATTATGGTTGCAAGAAGAATACCCAAAATTGAAATTACGATGACTATCTCGAGGGCGGTAAAACCAGAACGGGTGAAATATTTCATATTAGATATTACTCATCACGCTATACATCGGCGAAATCATCGAGATTGCAAAAAATCCAACCGATACGCCAATGACCACCATAAGAACAGGTTCTATAATCGTCGACATATTTTTTGTTGCCTCATCAACTTCGTTCTCGTAAAAGAGCGCGACATTGAGAAGCATTGCGGAAAGCTTTCCCGTCTCCTCTCCCACTTCAACCATATCGCCTACTAAAATTGGATAAATATCATTACCCGCAAAAACCGACGAAAGCGGAATACCTTTTTGAACACGCTCGCCCGCAAGAATCATCAAGTCCTTGTAGTACGAATTCTGGAGAACATCTTTTGTAATGTTGATTGCCGCGACCATATCGACGCCTGATGAAAGGAGCGACGAAAGCGTGCGGGTTGTGCGTGCCGCATTCGACTGACGCACAAGGTTTCCAACAATCGGCAATCGAAAAGATATTGTCTCAAATGCGCGCTTTCCTTTCTTTGTTCTGAGTATCATAATGATAGCCGTCACGGATCCAAAAACAGCGAGGGCTACCAACAAAAAGTTGTTCGACAAAGTATCGGATATCCAAATGATAACTTTTGTGCTCGTAGGAAGCTCGGTATTAAGGTCTTTGAATGTCGCGGCAAGAGTGGGGACCACGAAAATAAACATGAGCACCGCGATAATGAGAAGCGTTACGATAACAACCGCCGGATAAATCATAGCACCCTTAATCTTTTTTTTCAGCAAATAGCTTTTTTCAAGCTGATCGCCTACAACCAAAAGTGAGTCGGAAAGTCCGCCCGACTCTTCTCCTGCACGCACCATGGAAATAAAAATTGGTGAGAAAACTTTTGGGAACTTTGCCATTCCCGCCGAGAGCGTGGACCCGCGGCTGATTTCACTTACCAAGGTTTCAATAGTTTTTTTAAACGCAAGGTTTTTTGTTTGCCGACCCAAAATAGAAAGACCGCGAGAAAGGGAGAGTCCGGCTTTCATTATCGCGCTCAAGTTGTGCGCAAGTACAATGAGCTCTTGCATCTTTACGCGTGAAAACATCGCGTTTATAGAATCCATGCTGAGTGTGAACCCGCTACTCATCTCCTCGACAGACACGACAGATTTACCGCTACTTCGCAAGTCTGATGCAACGGCAAAACGATCCGCGGCTTCCATCTCGCCCGCGGTCTCTTCTCCCGACAGCTCCCGCACTCTGTATTTAAATTTTGGCATTGATTATATACTCTACAGTATATCAAAGTTTATTATTTTTCATTAGTTTTATAGATTTTCTTCTCCCCACTCGGCAGTTCATACTGCAGTTCGGTATCGGAGAGCCACTCGGGTTTAAACCAGAATATAGGTTCATTTGTTGTTTCTATGAGTTTTTTTTCTTTTGTAAAAAGGTTATAGAGATAGAGAATTGATTTTTTGCCTTCCCGCTTATGTTGTTCTTTTAATTCTTGGTCGAATTCAACATCTCCTGTCCAAACCTGTCCTGGCTGAATTGGGAGATAACCGGTATTAACATTGAGCGGAGAACCACCCATAGCGCCGTTCGGCGCTTCAAATATCTCAGCTTTCCAATTTTGAGTATCTATCCTGAAGTAGCCGTTAACATAGGCGCCGTCAAAAATATCACCCCAGAAGTATCTGCTGTCATCTGTCCACGTATCAAAACCGAAACTTCCTGCCATATTTGGATATTGATCAAAGGTTGATTTTGCCGACAAAACAAAGACGTCTTTCAGGGTTTTGAGGTCTTTGATGATGAGTGCGTAGTCATCCTGACCGAGGTAACCTTTCTCGAGGGCGATATATTGTTCAAGCGGGGAGACGCGGAAGGTGGGGGAATAGTTATTGTTATTAAGATTATCTTCTTTTCCAAAATCAAACAAAACCATCAATAATTTCCCTCCTTCATTATTATAACCGTACTGCCACAATTCGCCTCTATAATTTGGTAATGGTAATCCTTTTCCGTTATCATAATTAAAATCTTGAATAAAATAAACACCACATTTATGTAATTCCATAGGGTACGCAGAATCTCGAACATTATTAATTCGAAAGCTCTTAATTGCCACTCCTGTGTTTCTATTTTTTACAAAAATCAGCGGAGACCTTTCTTTAGGCTGAGTAATCTCTGGGAACAAGCTCGCACGATCATAATCGGCTATTTCATTTTCTTCTAGACATCCGTTTGGTGATAATTCCTTTTGTGTAACTTGCGTTTGATTGTTGTTTGCTTGACTAGCTGGTTTTTTTGAAAAGACAGAATAAATAACGCTTGCACCAATAACAAACAGAGCGACAACAAGAATACTCAAGATTGTAGTTTTTCTGCTCATGGTAGTTAATATTCAAACCCAAGCACTCCCGATTTTGTAGTCAGTTTAACAATCACCAGTCCGGAAAGTGTTTGCTTGGTTTCCTCCTCGCCATTCTTTTTAACTTTTATTTCCGTTTCATTCTTCTCGCGACTATACTTTGCTTTGATTTCAAAAGCCTCTTTGCTTTCAATTTTCTGCTCCAATTCTTTAATTTCGCCTTCGGTTTCATCTCCAGACAATTCGCGCACTCTGTATTTAAATTTTGGCATTGATTATATACTCTACAGTATATCAAAGTTTATTATTTTTCATTAATTTTGTATATCTTCTTTTCCCCAGTCGGCAACTCGTATTGAAGTTCAGTATCGGATAGCCAATAGGGTCGGAAATAATAAGTAGGGTCAGTGGTTGTGGCGATAAGATATTTCTTTTTTGTAAATAGGTTGTAAATGTAAAAAGAGGAGATTTGCCCAGTTTGTATTGCTTCTTTTTGAATTTGCTGGTCAATTTCCACAACTCCAGACCAAGGAGCAACATCTTCCCCATAAGTTAACATCCCATTGTTTATGTTAAGCGCATCGCCACCCATTGTCATTTTGGGCGCAGGAAGCACCTCGTATGTCCAATCTATTGTATTGATACGAACGAATCCATATACCTCGGCACCAATGAACATATTGACCCAAAGATATTTACCGTCGGAAGTCCAACCACCAGGATTAAAACCAATATCACCCGCTACCTCGGGATTCTTTTTTGTTACGTCTGTAATCGGTAATACAAAAACATCTTTCAGCGTCTTGATGTCCTTGATGACGATGGAATGATCATCTCTGCCTCCATATCCTTTTATGAGAGCGATATATTGTTCAAAGGGGGAGACACGAAAACTACCAGTATAGTATGAAATAAATTCTTTTGGTTTCTCTGCCATCAAAATAATAGGTTCCCCATTCCCAGAATAATTATATTTCCACAGCTCTTCTTTATATCCTACATCGTGCTTTCCTTTTTTGGGATCATAATTAAATATCCTAACCACATAAATATTACATTTAAATAGCTGCAGAGTGAAAAGTCCGGTAGAATTGCCACTTATCTGAAAATTACGCCTTTCCAAATTAGTTATTTTATCTTTTACAAAAATTGTTACGGGGGATGTTGCAAAATATCCCATATTCCCCTTTCCACGAAGTGCCGAATTTTCACCTATTTCGTCATCCATTAAGCAAGCATCATCTATCGACCTGCTGTCCACGATGAACTCCTGCACCACTGGTGTAATCTTCCTAATACCCCAAACATAATACCCGCCCACAACAAAAGCAATGATGGCGAGGAGTACGATAATAAAAACATATTTACCAAATTTCATATTAATAATCTATTGTTTGCGTATTGTTTGCACTTGGTTTTTGTGGAAACTGCTTACGCAGGTATACCACTGCGCCGGTGGTGAATAGAGCAAGGATGATAAGCGACGCGATGATGGTTTTCTTGGTCATTTGGTAAATTTAAAGGTGGAGAGAATACTCTTTAATCCTACCTCGTGCTGACCTTCTACGCCAAACAAAACAATAAATTCATGCAACGGGAAAAAAACGTCTACCATTTTCATCCCTTCAAAATCATAGCGATATTGAGTTCCAGTAATATTATCAATCATAATTTCAGACTTTTTAGCGTTCAATCTTTGCATATTGATTAGGTAGTATTTTAAAAAATCCTGGGGCTGAGTAACTATACTAATAGAATCTTGCTGATTTGTATTTTCCCCATCAATCTTCATTACCGTCGTGTTAAATTTATTAGATGGATCTGTGGATACATTCTCTTCCCACTCCCACCCCTCCGGATACCAGAACTCAAAACCAAACTCTTCATTGCGATAGAGTTTCATACCAGGATGATTCTTGCTCGTTTGCGGTTGTGTTGTTGACGAAGAAATGCTGGTCGTGCTTAGTGCTTGTGTAGAGGTCGCAACAATAACTCCGATGTTGTTGAGATAATTTGTCTGTTGATATCGATACACAATTCCTATTATCGTTAGCGTGCCGACCAATATCACTACCACCGCGATGATTATTTTCTTTTTCATGGTGCTAATATTCAACAGTTAAGTTTCCCTTGTCCGTCATCAGCTTCAGAATCCTCAATCCTGTAAAAGTTTCTTTGACTCCGCTGGTGTCGTCATCTTCATTGTTATCATTGTTCCCTTTGATTTTCTTTTTAATTTTTGTGGTGTTTTTCTTCGCATCATAGTGTGCCTCAATTTTTAGGGTACCCACCGTCGTTTTTTGTTCAAGTTCTTTGAGGTTTCCCGACTTATCCACAGACCATTCGTATTTTAGTGTAGTTTTAGGAATTGTGCTCGTTAATACACCGTTATAGACAAGTCCACCCAGCTCCAGTTTAATTTCTTTTTTCCCTTGCTTATATTTACTGAAAATGATTTGAAGGGTATTGTCTGATTTGTCGGCAACAATCGTGCTCGTGGCAGTGGTTGAGACCATGGTGGCGGAAAGATTGTCGGTGCCGATGATATTCAATTTTTGCGTAACTACATCAAAGGTTAGGGTCGCCTCGGGAGGCGTGGTGTCAAGGGTGATGGAATTGTCGGCTCCAACAACGACACCGTATCCACCGGTAACTGGTATTTGACTCAATGGAACATTTTGCGCCAGCGGGATAGTAGTACTACCGGCAGTGAAATCAAGGGAGTAGGTTTGGTCGGGAGTTGTACTTGCCATCGGAGAAATCTGTATACGGTAGGTGCCTTGTTTGAGGACGGGAGAGTAGGCAACATCCTCGGGGTAGCCCTGTGGGTCTATGTCTATCGTAGTATACATAAGATCACCGGATGACCGAATGTATTCTTCGTCGGTTGAAACGCCGGCAGTATCAGAAACACTATTACCATCTGGGTCGGTAACAGAAAGGTGTATTGGTGAATGCTTGGTAATAGCCATGGCGATAGTGGCATTTTTGGGACGACCAAAGGCGACAAAACCTGAAACTTGTTTGTATGAATTTTTTAACTTGCCTTCAATTTTTTTACCTGGTTTTGGTGCGCTAACTACATCAAAGCCCCCGCTCTCACCAACATACATAGCCTCATGGTCAATACGCCCATTTCCATCCCAATCAAAAAATAACAAATCCCCAGGCTGCAAATCTGACTCTGCTACTGGCTGTACATTGTTGTAATATTGATCATTCGCACTTTCATATTTAATAAAATTAGAGACAAAGTTTTTATGTGGATTATTTGATCGATTGTATGACCATCCAATTAAACCGGAACAATCAACACCATCCCCTATCCCAAAATCTCCCTTCCCTGGCGCCTTGGCATCAGGATTCCAGTATTTGTAATTTGTCTTTACGGTATTAGTGTCAGTAAAAAGTCTGTTTGCAAAATCCCACCCTTTACCACCCCAAAGATAGTTCTGGTTTAACAACTCCTTTGCCAAGTCCGCTGCTTTTATATTTAAAGGTACCTTCACCTCAAAATCTACATTCCCCACCACACCAAACTCCTGCCACGCACTCGTATTCCCCTTGTCGTCCACCGCTCGCGCGCGCCAGTGATACGCACCTTCAGGAATAGAATTTTCTGTGGTGGTGGCAATACCTCCAGAAACAACGAAACTGCTTTCTAAAAGATTTGTTCCATCAAACAGTTGGCTTGATTCTTTTAATTCTACTTGGAGCTTAATGTGGTCATTGTCGATGTCGGAGAGAGTTGCTTCAAAAACAACTCTTTGTTCGGCAGTCATTACTCCTTCATTAATTGTAGTTACGCCGTCCGATTTAAATTGCAAAATATTTGAAATTGTCGGTGGTTGATTGACGGGAACCTTCCACCCATCCTGTGTTATCCACGGCAAATTATCCTGGTCGCCGTAGAAAACATACGGTGAATCACAGAAGTTGTCACTGTTTGCATCATTGCAACCCTCGACTGGCGTATCGTAATCGCTCCAATAGTTGCCACTGACTGGAGAAACAAGATTGAATATGTTGCCACTGCCACCACTAACATAAGTCTGCGTGGAGTTATTGATAAAATTGTTATTATAGATTTGATTACCACTGGAATAATAGAAATGGATTCCATAGTAATTATTTGACACAGTATTGCTGGTTATGGTGTTGCCACTGGAATAGGAAAGATAGGTTCCTAAATAATTATTAGATGTAGTGTTGTTGGTCAGGGTGTTATTATTACTGAAATAGTATAATTCAATTCCGGAAACATTATTTGATACATTGTTGTTGGTCAGCATATTGCCCATGGAAGAGTAGAAAAGTAGAATTCCTCTGCTGTTATTATTTAACGAAGTATTACTGGTCAGTGTGTTGCCACTGGAAGAGTAGAGGAAGATTCCGATGTTATTATTTGATAGGGTAGTGTTACTAGTCAGTGTGTTTCCAGTGGAAGATTCAAGGTAGATTCCATGGTAATTATTTGATAAAATGTTGTTGGCTATGGTATTCTTACTCGAAAAGTAAAGATAGATTCCGAATGAAAATTTTTTAATAATGAAGTTTCTGACAGTAACGCCAGTTCTTCCGTAAAGATAGACACCGGTTCCAGTATTGCTTCCTGTCAGAGTGTGGCCGTTGCCATCTAAGGTTACACTATCACTATCTATCTGAATGGTCTCGGTTAAATCTATATTAAGTGTGCAGGTTTTAGTAGTGATATCCCAATTACCGATGAGGTAACAATCGCCGCCAGTGGTGTCGTCTTTGATAAACTTGGTGCTGTGGCGTGGCTGGATGAAAATTACATGATTGGTTGATATATCTTGTGTATATGAATATGCTCCACTACCGTCCGATTTGAATTCGGTTAGATTATGATAATTATCCTCATATCTATAGTATATGGTGCTTGGTTGGAAACCATGAAGGGTTATTTGGGTTGAGGTGGAGGAAGTTGAAAAAGTGGGTGGCCATATCATCATAGTTACCATCTCGGGGACTGATTCCAGTTTTAATTTGACGGATTCAGTGCTGTCTAAAGTAATATTAAGGTAGCTACTATCGGTAATAGAAAAACTTGTACCAATACCTTCTGTTGTGCCTGCTGGAGTAAGTACGAACGAAGGAGGTATAACTTGTGCAGAGGCAGTATTGGCAATCAAAAAAACAGAAGAAACGACAAATAAAAATGAGGTTAGTGCGAAATCGCGCAAGGAAATCATATGCCGTAACTCTAGGTAAAAAGTGGAGTGGTGTCAAGTGCAAAAAGAAACAATGAACAACTAATTATTTGCATCTAAACCCCTCGACTTTTTAATCAGCTGACGGGTCACCAGAGCCGTGTCTTGGGCACTGGGCTTGGACATAAACACCTTGAAGACTTCCAACTCGTTTTATTCCCACTATCTGACCGCCAATATAAAATAAATATCCTGCATAATAAGTTCACGACCGTGAACTTATTATGCAGGATATTTATTTTACTCCAACACATGATCAGCCACATGCCTCGTATACAAGGCACAAATATCAAGTTTTCTTGAGGCGTACTTTTCGTACTGTGAAAGGAAACTTTATATTTGTAACAAAGTAGACGTGGATGTGTGACGGATCATTCTGACACCACACGCAATACTTCTTCTATTGTTGTCATTCCTTGCACTGACTTCAATATACCGTCTTCGAGCATCGTACTCATCCCTTCTTTTTTTGCATGCTCTTCAATGGCGACTGGAGTTTCTCCTTTCATGATGAGGTCGCGGATAGTAGGAGACATTTTCAAAACCTCGTGAATGCCCACACGGCCTTTGTAGCCGTCCTCCGACTCTTCTGATTTTTTGGGACGATAAAACGGAATATCTTTCCATGTTGCATTTGGCGCAACGATGTTTTCTTCTTTCAAAACTTTCATCACGCGGTCAAGGTCAACAGATTTTTTAAGCGCATCGACTTCGGCGGGACTAAGGAAATATTTTTCTTTTGAGGAGGCTAGTCGGCGCACAAGACGCTGTGCGATGATAACATTTACCGTTGAAACAATGAGGAACGGCTCGATATCCATATCGAGAAGACGTGGCATTGTGGCGGCGGCTGAGTTTGTGTGGAGCGTTGAAAGCACGAGGTGCCCCGTGAGCGCTGCATTCACCGCAAGCGACGCCGTTTCATTGTCACGAATTTCACCTACCATAATGATGTCCGGATCCTGACGAACGAGAGAGCGAAGACCGGAGGCAAAAGTGAGTCCTATCTCCGTCTTTACCTGCGTTTGATTTACGCGGGTCATTTGGTATTCAATCGGGTCTTCAATGGTGGAAATATTCACATCGGGCTCGTTTAAAATGTCCAAAATAGTATAGAGCGTTGTCGATTTACCGGACCCTGTCGGCCCCGTGGTGAGAATCATTCCCACGCGCTGTTTTGTGGCTGCATAAATACGCTCGAGCCCGGCGCCGTGAAAACCAAGACCCTCGAGAGTAAAACCAGAAACCGATTCACGCAAAAGACGCATAACCGTCTTCTCTCCGTAGTAGACAGGAAGAGTAGACACACGAAATGCAACTTTCTCTCCAGCCGATTCTATTTTGAAACGCCCGTCTTGCGGAAGACGCTTTTCATCGAGCTTCAAACTTGCAAGCACTTTAATGCGCGCGACAATTCCCGGAGCCGCGGTTTTTGGCAGAACCATCGCATCATGCAAAAGCCCGTCGATGCGATACCTTATGACTACTTGCGAGTCCATCGGCTCAATATGAATATCTGACGCGCCCTGAATGATTGCGTGGTTGAGCAGAGTGTCCACTATCTTTACCACTGGCAAATCCTCGGCGAGTTTTTTCAAGTCCTCTTCGCTTTGCGCTTCATCGCCTTCCGCGACCATCTTGAGCGCGCTCGCCTCTTTTTCAATGATGTCACCAAACTCCGCCTTAAGACTCTTCTGATACTGGAGAAGCATTCCTTTAATAGATTCTTTGTCGGTGAGGCGTGGGAGAATCTTTAGTCCAACTTTCTTTTTGACGAACTCAATAGCGCCGAGGTCGTCCGTGTCGAGCATCGCAACTTCAAGAGCGGAAGGTGTCTTCTTAAATGCGACAATATTGTGCTTGCGGGCGATCGGCTCCGGAATAAGCGAGAGGATTTCAAAATCAATTTTCTGTCCTTTCAAATTTACAAAAGGAATACCGAGGATATATGCTTCCGTGCGACTGAGGTCGTCTTCGGAAAGTTTTCCTTCAGAAACGAGGATGTCCCCAAGGTACATCTTCTTTTCGACGGCACGCTTCTCGGCGTTTTCAAGCTCTGTGCGCGGTACGAGCCCCGAGTCGATGATGAAATCCTTGAGCTGTTGATTGTTAACGGTCATCTGTTTCTATAGTATACCTCCACACCTACTTTTCGCATAGTGTTTTTGTTGTGTCTTTCAAGTAAAAACTTAGATTAGTTTTTTAAATAGATTTTTCAGTGAGCACATTGACATATGCACAGGCTTTGATATAATGACCTGGTTAATGTCCGTCTCGAAAACGGGCAATTTTTATTAAAAATTTCCGGAAAATCAACCATGTTAGACCTAAAAACAATGGGGTCGGCGCTTGAACAGCTTGAGGTGGAGCGCGGTATCCCTCGTGCGAAAATTATTGAGGCTATCGAGCAAGCGCTTGCGGCCGCGTATAAAAAAGACTTCGGCAAGAAGGGGCAAATTGTCCGCGCGGTTTTTGATATAAATTCCGGAAAAACCGAATTTATTCAGGTAAAAATTGTCGTTGATGAAAATGCCGTGCGCATGCCCGAGGATACAGACGAAGACGCCGATGCAAAAGAGGTGGCACTAAATAAAGGCCTAGCCGAAGGCGAGGAAATTTCACTCCGTCGTTTTAGCCCTGAGCACGATATCCTACTTAGAGACGCACAGCGCATCAAGCGCGATGCTATTTCCGGTGATGAAGTAATATTTCCTCTTGAGGCGCATGACGACTACGGTCGCATCGCCGCACAAACAGCAAAGCAGGTAATAATCCAGAGAATTCGTGAAGCGGAAAAAGTTGCTATTATCAGCGAATACGGCACAAAACAGGGGGACATTGTCCATGGTACTGTCCAAAGAATGGAGCGTGGCAACATCTTTGTTGATCTTGGAAAAACAACCGGCCTCCTTGCCTATGAGGACCAGATTCCGAGCGAGCGATACAAACAAGGAGAGCGTGTAAGTGCGTACCTATACAAAGTTGAAGAGACTCCTCGAGGAATCGATGTGCGCCTTTCCCGTTCGCACCCAAAGATGATCGAAAAACTATTCGCACAAGAGGCTCCAGAAGTTGCAGTGGGCACGGTACAGATAAAAGCAGTAGCACGCGAAGCAGGATCACGCGCAAAAGTTGCGGTGACTTCCAGTGATACTCATGTTGACCCTATCGGCTCATGCGTGGGTCAACGCGGTGTGCGTGTTTCAACGGTTATGAACGAGCTCGGCGGTGAAAAAATCGACCTTATCTTGTGGTCAGAGGATGCAAAAAAGTTCATCCAAGACGCGCTTTCGCCAGCACAGGTACAGTCTGTGGTGCTTGACGATGAAAAACACCAAGCGACGGTTACCGTATCTGCAGACCAGCAATCACTCGCTATTGGTCGCGGAGGACAAAATGTGCGCCTTGCCGCAAAGCTCACCGGATGGAAACTCGATATTGTGGGCGCAGCAGGCGAAGTAGTTGCCGAAGCTGAAGCTGAAGCCCCAAAGGAAGCAGCTTCTGAAGCTCCTACTGTTGCTCTATAATTACTCCACTTAATTTTTTCAAACCACTATGAAAATGAATCTCTGGCACGATGTTTCACTTGGTGAGAACGCTCCAAAAGAAATCAACGTAATTGTTGAAATCCCAAGGGGCTCGAAAAACAAGTACGAAATCAACAAGGAAACAGGGCTTATTGCGCTCGACCGCGCGCTTCATACGGCGCAGGACTATCCATTTGACTATGGATTCGTCCCACAGACTTTATGGGACGACGGCGATGCACTGGATGTGGTACTGCTAACCACTTACCCATTGTTCCCCGGTATACTCGTTGACGCTCGCCCTGTTGCCATTATGCACATGACCGACTCCGGCGAAAGTGACGACAAGGTGATTGCGGTGCCTATGAATGATCCGCGTTGGGACGATGTAAAAGACTTGGAAGATATAAACAAACATACTATCAAAGAAATGGAGCATTTTTTTACCACCTACAAAAAGATTCAAAAGAAAGTAGTTGAAGTATCTGGGTTTGAAGGGCGTGACGCAGCCTACAGTGCAGTCACAAAGAGTGTCGAATTATACAAAAAGAAGTTTGATAGATAAAAAATAGCACAAAAGCCCCATTGTTCGGCTGAACAATGGGGCTTTTGTAATACTCACACTTATCCACCGTCTTCTGTTGTAGGTGATTAAGATATCTTATATACTATTATATGTATAAGAGAGAGATTATTAGAATTGATTACTAGTTTAAAATATAACTGGGTACAATATTTCGACGGCATTCGGACGCTGTGAATGAGATTACTCACCCACGCGCTCCTCACTTGTCGAAATAATAACGAAACATATGAAAAAAAATATCAGTATTGCCCTCGTTGCTCTTTTCGCGCTCGGAGGGATCACAGCAAGTGCGCAAACGACAGGTGCAACAGGCACAACCAACACGGACGCCACAGTAGTGACACCTCGCGACCGAGCATCAGGCCTGCCAACAGGAAAAAGACAGCATAAGCCACTCTCTGTCACCAATGAAGAGCGTGAGAGAAGGAACGCTTCGTCAACAGTGCGCAGAGAGTTTCGTGATGAAAGAAAAGGCAATCGCGAGGAAATGGAAGCTCGCGCAAAGGCTCTCCGCGCATCAACCACAGCGGCACGAGCAAACATTAAAGACGAACAGCGCAAAAAACGCCTCGAGCAAGCGAGCAAGAAAATGGAGATAATAAGCAAGCGTATGCACGGAGCAATAGAGCGTGTGCAGAAACTTTCTGACCGTGTTTCTGAAAGACTTACAAAACTTGAAGCAGCGGGCGTTAATGTAGCTGTTTCTCGCGGGCACCTTGCAGAAGCCAAAGCAAAACTCGATGAAGCACGCACAAAAGCTGCTGCCGTAAAGCTCCTGCTTGAGACCGCACTTTCAAATGCGACAGCAAGCACATCCACAAGCACGGCACCCAAAAACATAGTAAAGGGTATGCAAGATGCCGTTAAAGATACAGTAAAAACGATTCAGGAAGCGCATCGCCATGTTGCCCTTGCTATCTCGTCGGTAAAACCAGGACAAAATAAGCCGCGCCCAGCTACAACAACGAGCGCAACAACTACTCAATAATTTTAATCTCACCACACAACTATGGAACAGAACATGAACATGGGCACCCAAATGCCTGAAAAAAAACCAGTTGGGGCGACAGTAGGAATCATTCTTATTGTGCTTGTCCTCGCTTTCGGCGCATACTACTTCCTTAAGCAGGTTCCAGCACCGACAACAGAAGCTGGAACTCCGACCAGCGCCGAAGTACAGGCAGACCAAGTAATCTCTTCTCTCTCGACTCAAGGAACATCAACAGATCTTGCTGACATCCAAAAAGACCTCGATTCAACAAACTTCTCGGGTATCGATGCAGGGTTAAGCGATATCATAATCTAATAATCTCTCACTTTATCTCAAAAAAACCCGCTGAGCACCAGAATGGTGCTCAGCGGGTTTTTTCTTTTTTGTTTCTTGCCAAGTTTGAACGAAAAGTATATATTACGGCTCATGACCGATATCAAAACAACACTTAAAAATACTTCCGAGGTTGAAATTGAAATCCTCTGTGAAGTCCCGACGGATGTGTTTGAAAAAGAGCGCCCAATTGCACTTAAAAAAATTAGCGAAGAGGTTTCTTTGCCGGGCTTTCGCAAGGGGCACGTTCCGGAAGCAATGCTTATTCAAAAGTTTGGTGAAGCGCTCATTCTTAATGAGATGGCTAACCTTGCAATGGACAGGGCTTATCCGGAGATTTTGAATCGACACAAGGTTCATGCCATTGCTATGCCGCAAGTCGCGATAAAAAAACTTGCAAAAAGCAATCCATTCGAGTTCGCCCTTACTTTTCAAATAATGCCCGAGATAAAACTACCAGACTACAAAAAGATTGCAAAAGAAGTAATGTCTGTAGACGAAAAGACGGAAGCGACCGACGAGGAAGTTACAAAAGCGGAAAATGAACTCATCAAACAATTTGCAACCAAGAACGCAGAAGGGAGGGAGGTTCTCCCAGAGATAAACGACGAGCTCGCGCAAAAATTCGGACCATTTGAAAATGTAGCCGCGTTCCGAGCGAAAGTTCGCGAATCAATTGCGCATGAAAAAACAAACCGTGGGCGTGAGAAAAAGCGAATGCAAACAATGGAAAAAATTGCTGAGGGTATTACAGCAAAACTTCCGAAGGTGCTCATTGATGGAGAACTCGAGCGAATGATTGGGCAGTTTCGCCACGATGTCGAGCAAATGGGTATGAAATTTGAAGACTACCTCGCCACGACAAAAAAGAGTGTCGAGGAAATGCGTAAAGAGTGGACATCTGATGCAGAGAAACGCGCCAAGGTACAAATTGCACTTAATGAAATCTCGCTTCTAGAAAAAATAGATGTCCCAAAGGAAGACCTAGACCGCGAATCAAAATTCTTTATGGAAAAATATAAAGACGCAGAGCCGGGCCGTGTACGTATGCACCTAGAAATGATGCTCACCAATGAAAAAGTCTTCCAGTTCCTGGAGTCACAGAAGTAACTTACTCAAAACTTGCATACATAAATAAGTGTGGTACTATCTGCCTATGTCATACTTAATCCCAACTGTTATTGAAAAAACATCATCAGGCGAACGAGCCTACGATATTTATTCACGCCTACTCAAAGAGCGCATCATTTTTCTGTCGGGTGCTATTGATGACAATGTTGCAAACATTACCATAGCCCAGCTCCTCTTTCTTGAATCCGAAGACCCAAAGAAAGACATTTATTTGTATGTAAACTCACCTGGTGGTTCAGTATCTGCAGGACTTGCGCTCTATGACACTATGCAACATATTAAGCCAGATGTTTCTACAATTTGCGTTGGCATCGCCGCGTCTATGGGCGCTGTACTCCTCTCCGCAGGAGCAAAAGGGAAACGCTTCATTCTTCCTAATGCAGAAGTGATGATTCACCAGCCCCTCGGTGGTACAGAAGGACAGGCATCCGATATTGCAATCACCGCAAAACACATTTTGAAAATAAAAGAATCCTTAAACAAAATACTTGCCAAAAACACCGGCAGGCCTCTGTCGCAAATAGAAAAGGATACCGATCGCGACTTCTTTATGTCAGCCGATGAAGCAAAAAAGTACGGTATTATAGACGAAATCTACAAGCCGAAGAATCCACGCGCGTAGGCAACACTCGAGCCAAAACAAAAACACAGCAATAGTGTGCTATAGCACACTATTGCTGTGTTTTTGTTTTGGCTCGACAATCACCAGAAACCAAGGTAATATGAAAGTGTACCCATTTGTAATTTAAATTGACACTTTTATTAGCAGTTTGGCATTAATCGCTCGCAGATCTGGAGAAAACGACTGATTTTTCAGTAATTTCAAGGCTTGGCGAGTAATAACTATGGACATTAACATTGCACTCACGCTCGGCGGCGTGATGGCAATTCTGGTCGGTGCGACACTTGGCTATCTTTTGCGCTGGTTTATCGCAATCAGCAAACGCGGATCAGTCGAAATTGAAGTAAAACAAGTCTTACTTTCCGCAAAAGAAGAGGCCCAAAAAATTACTGAAGAAGCCGACCGAAGAGCCGAAGTATACGGGCGCGAACTCCATGAAGAAGAGCGCGAACAATCTGAGCGCTTCAAAAAAACCGAGGAGCGCCTCATCAAAAAAGAGGGATTCCTCGACAAGCGTCAGGAAGATATTGACAAGGAGACAGCGCATATAAAAGAGAGGGATGATGAAATCAGGCTCATCCGTGAAAAAACCAACAAAGAGAAAGAGTTTGCGCACAAAGAGCTCGAGCGTATTGCGCGACTGAGTGCTATGGACGCAGTAGAGGAGCTCATCAAGCGCGCCGAGAAGCTTTACGAAGAGGATATTTCGGTTCGAATAAAAAAAATTGAAACAGGTGGAGAAGAGAGGCTCGCACAAAAAGCGCGGGACATTCTCGCCACTTCGATTCAACGCCTTGCTACGTCAACAGCATCAGAAATGATGGCAACATCTGTCTCCATTGCTTCAGACGAAATAAAGGGGAAAATTATTGGTAAAGAAGGCAGAAATATCAGAGCTTTTGAGCGTGCAGCTGGCGTAGAGGTTATTGTTGACGATACTCCTGGTTCGATTCTCATCTCATCGTTTGACCCTATTCGGCGACAAGTTGCGCGTGTTGCGCTTGAGGAGCTCATCGCTGATGGGCGCATTCAACCTGCAAGAATCGAGGAAACGGTAGAAAAAGCGCGAGGAGAAATAAACAAAATAACGAAAGAACGAGGGGAGCAGGCGGCATACGAATGCGGTGTGTTCAACCTTGACCCGCGTATCATTGCAATCCTCGGGCGCCTCCATTTCCGCACGAGTTATGGGCAAAACGTACTCCAGCATTCGATTGAAATGGCGCATATTTCGGGAATAATCGCCGAGGAGCTTGGAGCAAATGTTGCTGTCGCGAAAGCTGGAGCGCTCCTTCACGACCTTGGGAAAGCGGTTGATCACGAAGTACAGGGTACCCATGTTGAAATTGGTCGTAGGATCCTGCAAAAGTTTGGCGTAGATACACGCATCATTCAAGCAATGCAATCACATCACGAGGAATACCCTTATGAAACAATTGAATCAATTATTGTACAGACCGCTGACTCGATTTCTGGTGGCCGGCCGGGGGCTCGCCGTGATTCTGCGGAAAATTATATAGACCGCCTCAAGGACCTAGAAGCGATAGCAAAATCCTTCCCTGCCGTCGAAAAAACCTATGCAATTCAAGCCGGAAGAGAGCTTCGTGTATTTGTGAAGCCTGAAGAAATCACAGACATTGAAGCAAAGAAACTTGCGCGCGACATTGCAATGCGTGTTGAAAAGGAACTTAAATATCCGGGTGAAATAAAAGTAGCGGTCATTCGCGAGTCACGGGCGATTGAGTACGCAAGATAGAATAAAATTACGAAACAATTTTCGAATCTTGACAATATTCCCAAAAATCCTTGCGCCTATTGCGTAAAAAAACCTGTGGGGGTATACTTGTCTGCAAGGGAGCTTGGGTACACCTTTGCGCCCGAGTAACTCACTGAAGTTTTAGTATTACAAGAATTAAAAGAGGCGTTAATAAAATATCATTATGAACAAAGCAGCTATCGCTGAAATTATTCACGAGAAGATGGGAGGGACCAAAGTATCTGCAGAGCAGACACTTGACGCAATCCTTGAAGGGATGGTAAGCACCTTGAAGAAAGGTGGAGAAGTGTCAATCGCAGGACTCGGTATCTTTTCTACAAAGGCTCGCGCAGCCCGCACAGCGCGTAACCCAAAAACTGGTGAGGCTATTCAAGTAAAAGCAACAACAGTTCCAAAGTTTCGTGCCGCAAAGGCGCTCAAGGACGCAGTGAAGTAAAGACTGCTACTCCAAAAGAAAACCGAGCCTCCTATGGAGGCTCGGTTTTCTTTTGGGTGCGGGATGGGCTCTCGGTCACGAGTTACTAAGTGTGCTCGTGTGAGTACACACTGCGCGCACTAAGTACTCTCGACCCCGCCTCACTGTCGCAGAGCGACATGTTCCGGCTTTCGATTCTCCACGCAAGGCGCGCAGGCGTCTTGCTCATCCCGCACAATGTAAAAATCCCCAGACCGAAACGGTTGGGGATTTTTACATTGTGCGGGATGGGCTCTCGGTCACGAGTTACTAAGTGTGCTCGTGTGAGTACACACTGCGCGCACTAAGTACTCTCGACCCCGGCTCGCCTCTTCGCTACGCTCAGTATGGCTCCGCCTTTCGATTCTCCCATCCCGCTACAAAATGCAACAACGCCGAAGTTTTCACTTCGGCGTTGGCATTTTGTGCGGGATGGGAGAATCGAACTCCCGCCAAGAGTTTGGAAAACTCCTATTCTACCATTAAACTAATCCCGCGATTAAAACCTCTCAAGACAATAGCAAAAGCACAGATGTTTCGCAAATATGTCCCCAAAACATCTGTACTACTACATACTACGACTGAAAGCCTGCCACTCTACCCAACAATCGATCGCACCTTCGTCACGATCTCGTCAAGCGTGAAGTTTGCCTTTACCATAAAGTCTTTTGCTCCAAGCGCCATTGCTTTATCGAGGTCTTCTTTCTGACCAAGGTTGCTCAAAATAACAACGGGAACGTCCATAATCTTTGGATCTGCTTTAATCCGCGCAAGAATTTCAAATCCATCTGTGCCGGGTAAAATAAGGTCACAGAGAATCATATTTGGCTTACGCTCAGACAAAATTGCAAACGCCGCCACTGCGTCAATTGCGTTTTGAACATCAAACCCCTCACTCGCAAGCTTGCGCACCAAAAGCTCGCGCAAAAATTTGTCATCCTCAATAACAAGGATAAACTTTTTTTTGCCACCAGTTGATGGTGTTGTAACATCTGTCACGCCTTGCGACATTTTATAGACTGGGGCCTCTGCCACGGCTTCTGAAACCCCTGAGCTGTTTACATTTTGTGTGCGCACACCCCATTCCCCTCTAGGAGCCGCGGCAACTCCTCCGAGTACGCGCTCTACTTTTTCAAGGACTTCGTTTGGGTCAAACACTGCTTTGATCAAAAATTCTCGCGCGCCAAGCTCTTGTGCTCGCTTTATCTCCACTGGTTGACCGGAATTTGAAATAATAATAACTGGAATATCGCGAAGTGTTGGATCTGCATGTATCTCTTCCAATACCTCAATACCACCCTTGCGCGGCATAAGGATATCCAAGAGCACGCAATCAGGCCTGACGGCGCGAATCTTTTCTATGGCGACAATACCGTCCTCTGCTATGTCCACAACATAACCGCTCTTTTCAAGTTTTTGTGCAAGGACATCACGGAGTACCGCGTCGTCTTCCACAATGATAATTCTTTTTTTCTCTTCCATGATGATTCTGTGTTATTGAGGGTACTATTATTATAGTATAAAATTGATGTCTACGCTATCAAATTAACCTTCTGTATTACTCCTGATCGCATCATATGTTCTCTTTTTCTACCGCTTTTACCAACTCTCTTGGTAAAAGTTTTGCGATGACCGGAACCACAATAGTAAACGTTGTGCCTCCCCCCTCCACTGAATCAACCCAAATTTGCCCACCGTGTCTCATAATGATACTTTTCACGATAAACAAACCGAGTCCGGAGCCATCTGTTTGCAAGTGAATAACGTTTGAGGCACGGAAGAATTTTGAAAACAGTTTCGCTATGTCTGCCTTTGGAATACCGACTCCGGAGTCGCTTACTTTCACTTCTACGAAGTCCCCTTTCTTTTCAACAGCTATCGTAACTTTCCCACCGGGCAATGTGTACTTCATCGCATTGTCAACGATGTTTTGAAAAGCAATAAGAAGTTTCTCGGGATCGAATGAAAAGTTATGAATATCTCCTGCGTGATTCACAAACTGTACTTCAACATTGCGCTCCTTTGAAGGGAGCTCTGTGTTTTCAACGAGGGTATTCAAGAGCTTCATAAAATCATTCTCTTCAAAATTATAACCAAACATTCCATTCTCAATACGCGAAACATTCAAGAGGTCGTTCACCAACTGAATCATTTTTTCGTTCGTCTCATACCCGCGCTTTAGCATCCCCTTTTGGTCATCATTTATTGCACCCAAATCCCCGTCGAGCAGAAGCTTGAGCACCCATTTTACGCCAGAAAGCGGCGTGCGGAGCTGATGCGCAGCTATGGAAATAAAATCAGACTTCAGTCTGTCAATCTCGCCCAAGTTTACCACCATCGAGTTGAACACATCTCCAAACTGCCCAATCTCATCGTTTGAGGTATGTTCTACTTTTTGACTAAGGTCTCCATCCGCAATCTTTCGCGCAACAAATGAATATCGTCGAATAGGCCCCACTACTTGTCGTTCAAGGATTATCGAGAGCACAATCACGAGTATAGATGTAAAGACAACGCCGACACCGAGCAACCGGACACGAAATCCGCTGACACGGTTCTCATAAGCGCTCTTCAATAAATGAGACTCCGACACGCCGACGATGCGAGAACCTTTTGCATTTTCAATCTTTATTGGTTTCACATACACGACAACCTCGTGTCCTTCGTGAATGCGTTCGTATTGCATGCTTTCTTTCGCTCCGGTCGCTATGTCGCGACGCGCTTGTATTTGTTCTTGGGTATCATTATCAAATTTTCTTGCGCCTTGTCCCATGTTTGCGAGAACATTAAGACTCGTATCGAGGACGACAAAATCGTGAAAAAACCCAAATTCGTCAGTTTTATTTATTTTCCCAAGCTGAGAAGCATCGTCAATAATTTTTTGCAGATACTGTGATCCGTCCTCAATTGCAATGTTTATTGCTCGTGTACTTTGCTCGACACTGGCTGAAGCAAGGTCTAGTAAACGTCTTGCCTCCAAAACGTCTTGCGAACTCTTAGACCTAGTCTTTACCTCTGTTTCAATAATATTAATAATATTATTATTGCCATCAAAAACTGGTGCGTAATGTTCAATCCTGTAATAATTTTCGTTTGTATTTGTTTTTGAAACAACCGCCTTGTTTTTAACAACCTCATTAATGGCCGCAAGTTTTGCCGCTATGTCTTGCGGTGCGTCGCTTGAACGGGTTGTGGCAACATCAACTCCCTTTGTATCCAAAACTTCTATGTAGTTTACTCCGGAGATACGGCTTGCAAGTGTGTCTACAATCTCTTGAAGCGATCCCTTCTGTGCCGAAATCTGCGTAAACATACGTTCTACGTCTTTACGAACCAAATCTGTAACAGTACTGGTGTTGTTGATAACTTCGGTTTTTATATTTTTTGACTCAATTGTATCAATGATCCAAAATCCAAGAGTAAGAATGGTAACGACGACCACAACGAGCACAAGATTTATTTTTGTACCAAGCTTCATATTACTTTACAGTATACACCACTAATGGAGAAAAATGATTGGTGACATGTGGAGAATTGTGCCCTCATGAGGAGTCTGCCAAGCGCTCGCTCGACCCGTTTTGTTAAACGGGTAAACCCGAGCTCACTTTCGACTCCTCGTTCGCGCTACAAAAACATACTCCAAAAATGCTTCGCATTTGTTTCGTTCTTTTTGTGCCCTCATGAGGAGTCGAACCTCAATTACAAGCTTCGGAAGCTTGTGTCCTATCCGTTGAACGATAAGGGCTTTTTGGTACTGTGGTCCGTTGTACCACGAGCGCAGGTTTGGAAAAGTAGACTAATTAATCTCAATGTCGATATGCCGCACCGTGGGTATTTCTTTTTTAATCCGCGCCTCAAGCTCGTCGATGCGCGTACCGATAACGCGCGGCACACGATCGGTAAACTCCACGCAAAAGCGCACAAACTCCTGATAGTCCTCTTTTGCGATTTCATAATCCTCTTTTAGCATTACACCATTTGAAACTTCTCGAAAAAGAGCCGAGCCATTTATCTCCACCTCGCACTTTGCTCGATATTTTCCAAGCTCCACGACAGATGATTTAAAATCGTACACACGCTCAATCATTGGGTCAGATACGAGCATTTCAATAATACGATCTTTCACTTCTTCAGGAATTGATTTCTCCACTAAAAAACGTTTATTTTTTAATATCAAAACTACCGCGACCCAAGCCAAAAGCCCGCCGATAACAATAGAACCCATTGCGTCCCAAACAGGGTTGCCGGTAACGTACGAGAGTCCGACAGAAACAGTGGCGACAAAAATGCCAAATACAGCAACACCATCTTCATACACAACAGCAAGAACCGTCGGGTCGCCATCGCGAAGCGTGTCGCCAAGCGTTGTCCCGTCCCCTCTCTGGCTCCGCAATTCACGAAATGCAATCAAAAATGTAATAAGCTCAACAATAAACGAAATTGCAAGAATAAAAAATATTATCGGTTCAAACACAAGCTCACTTGGACTAAAGAGTGTTGAAACACCGTGGTATATAGTAATACCGGCGCCTACAAAGAAAACTCCGCAGGCTGAAATAAGCGCCCAAAAGAAACGTTCTAGTCCGTATCCATAAGAAGAGTCCTCGTCTGGAGCACGACGGCTCTTCACAATACCAACCATCAGAAGCGCTTGATTGGCCGTGTCTGCAAAACTATGCACGGCCTCAGAAAAAAGAGAGCTCGACCCTGAGATGGCAAAACCAATGGTTTTAAGGATCGTAATAACAAAATTACCCAAAAGTGCCGCAATAACTGAAACAAAGCCGGGCTCACGTCTGTGGATAACTGACGATTTACCAAATTTCATGGCTTGGCCATGAATTATTCCACTATTAAGTTTTTCTTTTTTCTTCATACATCGCTCTTACGAGCTCTTCCGGTTAAAGCCCTTGTCGGGGTGCCCTATGTCCAAGACAAGATTCTACTGAATCTGAATCCCCGCCTGCCACCGCCCAAAGTTACATAAGTAAAATACAACACCGCCATTTATATTCCAACTGTTTGTAGTATTGAAACTAACCCAATTTGCGGTTAGGCTTTGGCGGGCAGGGAACTCGGCCTATTTTGACGAGAGAGGAGCGTGTGGAAGTGTACCCACTTACACAACGTCCGAGCGATGTTAAAATATTGTACCCGTTATATCTAAATTTCTTATGGAAATTTCCACGGAAGCATCCAATGCTTCCGATTAAAAACTGTGTCGGGGTGCCGAGAATCGAACTCGGCCTATCTGCTCCCAAAGCAGACGTACTACCGATATACTACACCCCGACACAATTTTTAATCCCAAAGCAGACGTACTACCGATATATAACTGAATACAATATATTCTGCGCTCGCTCGGAAATTAAAACTTGCTAGTTTTATTTCGCTCACTCGCTTGAATATACTACACCCCGATTTAAACTGTAAGTCATATCTTTAGTCTCGCGTGAAACCGTTACGGAACTATAGCACGATATTATCTAAAAATCTAATGCGCGCTCGTCGATTTTTTGCGTCAATCTCCACCGTAATAGCATCAAAAATCCATTCAGGCTCCCCTTTTGGGTACTTTTCAAGCAAGTAAACTTGAATTGTCCGTGCCAGTCTCTTCAGTTTATGCTGGTGAATGTTATCTTCTGGTCGATAACTGTCCGTTACTGAATTAGCAAATTCTGAGTCAGCAGACTTCACGCCTGGGGCGCAGACCCTTGGGCGCAGGGAAACATTCACCTTATTACATAGGTCCGACCTATGTAAATTTTCACGTGAAACACTTTTTACCTCAATAAAATGGAGGATTTTACCTTTTTTGGCAATAATATCGATTTCCCCACATTTTTTAAGATAATTTTGCCCAATTACTAAAAACCCCTTATTTTGTAAGTATTTTACGGCAATATCCTCCCCCAAACGCCCTATTTTCTGCTTTTCTGTAGGTTCAGCCATTACTACACAATTATACCCAATGTTCAATGATTAACATAAAAAGAGTGTATTTCACGTGAAACACCTCGTTTTTAGACTATATTTAGGTCGAAAACAAGCATTTTTCTAAAAACTCCATATTTATCAAGGGTTTCTTGGGTTTTAGGTGACAATTTTCCAATGTCTTGAATCTTAGTCTACTGGCTTTTTATGTCCTTTATCAACAGTATCCACATAGTTATCCACAGTTTTGAGCTTTTTTCCCCATATTTTCCCGCTTCTGACCGTTGACAGGCTGTGTCAGAATAGTGGTTTTTGTGAAAAATGTCCTTTACAAAAAACTTATTGTACTGGTGCGGCTCTCGATAACGAACAATTGATTTTTTATTTGGTGCGGGTACGGAGAATCGAACTCCGATCTCGTCCTTGGCAAGGACGCGTTCTACCACTAAACCATACCCGCAAACTTTCTCAACCATTATACATTTTTTTTATCTTTTTGGAAGAGCGCCCGGAGGGATCGGTCACGAATATTTTTCTTGTCGTCACAAGAAAAATTTCTCGACCCCGACTCGCCCGTTTTTTCTGCTGAAAAAACATGGCTCCGTCTTTCGATTTACTCACGCGAGCTTTGCTCGCTCGGGCGCAGAAATAATAAAAACCCCATCAGGGGTTTTTATTATTTGTGCGCCCGGAGGGAATCGAACCCCCAACCCCTTGGTTCGAAGCCAAGTACTCTATCCGTTGAGCTACGGGCGCAAAAATTTGACAGGTTTCTCGTGAAACCTACACAGAGAGCATACCGCAAATTGGTAAAAAAGCCAAAAATACACTAGACTATAACCTATATGATAGGCGCTTCAATAAAAACGAATATCTCGTACAAAATCCCTAAAGAAGTTTCACATGTAACCGAAACCTTGCGAAATGCAGGGTTTGAGGCGTATCTTGTGGGTGGATGCGTGCGCGACATCTTGCAGGAAATCAAGCCAAAAGACTGGGACGCAACAACAAACGCAACACCGGAACAAATCCAAGCCCTTTTTGAAAATTCTTTTTACGAAAACGATTACGGAACAGTTGGTATAGTAAATGAAACAGATGATGAAACACTTAAGGTTGTTGAAGTAACTCCGTACCGAAGCGAAGGCGCATACACTGACAAGCGACGCCCGGATAGCGTTTCGTTTCACGGGAAACTAGACGAGGATCTAAAACGTCGCGATTTCACAATTAACGCAATAGCGTATGATGAATCTAAAGGACATCTAACGGACATGTTTGGTGGTATAAAGGACATAAAGGACAAAGTCTTAAGGACAGTAGGGGATCCAAGAGAACGCTTCAACGAAGATGCCCTCCGTGTCCTTCGCGCCGTGCGCCTTGCTACCGATCTTGGTTTCACGATTGAGATAGAGACTCAAAATGCACTCACTGAAAAAGCTTCAGACCTGAAACATGTCTCTATGGAGCGTATTCGTGATGAATTCACCAAAATGGTAATGACAAAAAATCCAATGGTTGGCATTGTAATGTGCCAGAAACTTGGCATCCTTAAATATATTGCGCCGGATATCGAACGTGGGATTGGCATTGAGCAAAATGGCGACCATATTTACACCGTATGGGAACACAACCTCCGCGCGCTCCAGCACTCGGCAGACCGTGGATGGCCGCTCCATGTACGACTCGGAGCGCTCTTTCATGATGTTTCAAAACCGGAAACACGACGCTGGTCTCCCGAAAAAGACGACTGGACCTTTTATGGTCACGACGTAGTTGGCGGACGTGTTGCAAAAAAAGCTCTGGAAAATTTAAAATATCCTAAAAAAATCGTTGAGGTTGTGTCCGCGCTTGTGCGTTATCATTTGTTTTTCTCTGATATCGAAAAAATTACGCTTTCTGCGGTACGTCGTATTGTAAAAAACGTCGGACCTGACAATGTTTGGGACTTGATGAAAGTTCGAGCGTGCGACCGTATCGGCATGGGTCGTCCAAAAGAAGCGCCGTATCGTTTGCGTAAATATGAATCAATGATTGATGAGGCGATGCGCGCGCCGGTGTCTGTGGGAATGCTCAAAATTGACGGGCAAAAAATAATGGAAGTTACCCATGAAACACCGGGGCCAAAACTCGGTTTTATCCTCCACGCGCTCCTCGAAGAAGTGCTTGATGACCCGGAGCGCAACACGGAAGTTTTTCTCGTGAAACGAACACTCGAACTCGCAAAACTTCCGATTGATGAATTAAAAAAACTGGGGGAGGAAGGTAAGGAGAAAAAAGAAGAGGAAGAGGAAAAAGAGCTCGCTGTGATTCGCAAGCGTCATGGAGTAAAGTAAAATAAAAATAAAGGACCGACCTTAAGAATTAAAAAAGGTCGGTCCTTTATTTTTATTTTAACTCTAGCACAATAGGGCAGTGGTCGGAGCCGAGAAAATCGCTCATGATGGTGACTTTTTTTACGCGAGGAAGGAGATCAGAGCTAATAAAAAAATAATCAATACGCCAGCCGACATTGCGATCGCGAGCAGAAGACTTTATATCCCAATATGTGTACGCATCGCGAACGTGTGGATGCAAGTGGCGATAAATGTCCATGTAGCCGTGATAGATAAGCTCATCGATCCACGCACGTTCTTCAGGCAAGAAACCGGTGCTTTTTTCATTTTCTTTTGGGCGGGCGAGGTCGACTGCTTCGTGTGCAGTATTCACATCGCCACATATGATAATCTTTTTGCCACGCTTTCGAAGTTTTTCTATAAACTTCAAAAAATGGTCATAAAATTCAAGTTTGTACTTTAAGCGCTCTGGCCCGCCGCCCCCGTTTGGGAAATAGCAATTCAAAAGGACAAAGTCGGGATAATAAAGGACAATGAGTCGACCCTCTTGGTCCATGTCCTTTACACCCATTCCTTCCTCAACCTTTTCGGGTTTTGTTTTTGTGTACACCGCTACCCCGCTATATCCTTTGCGCTTTTTTGAATGTGAAAAATATGCGTGGTAGCCTCTTGGCGTGCGCACTTCTTCCGTAAGTTGTTCTGCCTCTACTTTTGTTTCCTGAAAACACAGGATGTCAAAATCTTTTTTAATGATGTCAGCAAAATTGCCCTTCTTGTGAATCGCGCGCAGTCCATTCACATTCCAAGAAATAAGTTTCATGGCAATAGTATAGCCGATGGTTGTGCATTTTACGAATGCGGTCTACACTTACATCAGAGTCGTCACCACTTGATAAGGAGGTGCTCCATGAGTACTTTTGACTCCCAAAAAGAAGACGTGCAGTACCTGATACTGCGGCAACGTTTTGAAAGTTTACAAACAATGGTAGTTAGTCGACGAAACACAATCCTTGCTTTGAAGACAGACATTAAAATAACAACCCAGAGGTTGAACCAAGAAGAGGCGAGTCTTACAAAAAACGAAATGGAGCTAAAACGTTTGCGCGCCCTGCTTCATCCTGACGAACAATAGTTTCCAAACGAACCAAACACGCCATAATCTAATTATTTGGCGTGTTTTCTTTTATTGACGACGTAGTGCGAGAAAGACATGAAAGTAAACTTTCATGTCTTCGAGCCGAGGAGTTAATAAAGTACTCTTTACCTCCCTTTACCATGAAACTTTTTATGCACATTACGAAGCTCACTATCGGTGATGTGGGTATAAATTTGCGTTGTGGAAATGCTTGAATGACCGAGCATCATTTGCACCGAGCGAATATCCGCGCCATTGAAAAGCAAGTCAGTTGCAAAACTGTGACGCAAAATGTGAGGTGTAACCTTATCCATAATGCCGGCTTTTGCGGCGTAGAATTTTACCATACGTTCTACCGAGCGAGGACTGAGACGAAGTGAACCGTCATCGCGACCACGCTTCATTTCACTCACAAAGAGCGCATCATCCATGTCGGTTCTCTTTTTTAAGTATGCGTTAATTGCTTTCTTTGCTACGTCTGCAATAAACACAACGCGTACTTTTTCACCCTTACCGCGCACAGATATTTCGTCGCGGCTTAGGTCAATGTCACGTCCGAGCGCGCACAATTCTGAAAGACGAAGCCCTGTGGAAAAGAAAAGTTCGAGGATTGCTTTATCGCGAAGCTCTTTTATATCGTCGCCATTGGGCGCATCGAGAAGTCGTCTCAAATCCTCTCCAGTCAGAAGGTCAATCGTACGCTCGGCAACTTTTGCGAGTTCAATTTTTTCCGGAGCATAAGACTCAATTCCACGCTTGCGCAAATACTTCAAAAAACTTCGAATGGCGATGAGATAATAATTTTGTGTTTTCTTTTTGAGTGTTTCATGGCGACCTTCACGAACGCCTGCGTCTTGGCGGTTAAGCCACAATCTAAAAGAGCGTATGACATCGTCTGTAATATCACTTGGCTTTTTTGCGCCGCTTGCCATAAAAAAGCGAACGAGGTATCGTTCATAGTTCTCAATGGTTTTTAAACTCCGCCCGCGCTCGATTTCCAAATATTCTAAATATTGTCGTGCGAGTGTGCCAAGGGGAGAGGATGGAATATTGTGCGACATGTAAATACAGTATACCACCGTAGACTACTAGCAAAAACGTTTCATCTACGCTAGAATCTTCTTATGGCTAAATTAGACAACTATATCTTGGTCACTGGATCGCGCAATTTAAATGATGACGCTAGTGGCTCTGACGAAAAGGCAATCGAGGACGATTCCGCATCGCTTCTTGTTCTAGAGGGGCAAGGAATATCAATCCTTGAAGACGGGAATAGTCCGCGTGAGGACCGTAGTCCAAAAGAGCACGACAATGTTGGTTCGTCAGCAAACTTGGAGCCTCGCGACCAGATATCGCGCGAGCTTATGGATCAGGGCGGTATAGAAATTATCTCAAGTGATGAAGAAGAGTCATTTTTGTAGACGGTATAATACCACGCGAATCCGGCGCGTTATATTTTCATGATTGCAACATTTGTACTTATCTATATGTTGATGATGGTACCAATCGGTATCTACGCGTCACGCAGGGTAAAGTCCTCCGCGGACTACGCTGTTTCCGGTCGCAACTTGCCTTTTTCTTTAGCGATGGCAACCGTGTTTGCGACATGGTTTGGATCAGAAACATTTTTAGGAGCAGGATCGCGCATGGCGGAAGGTGGATTTTTATCCGTCATTCAAGATCCATTCGGGGCTAGCGTCTGTCTCATACTCGTCGGTTTCTTTTTTGCAAAAAAACTTTACGCGCGCCAAAACCTTACAATCGGAGATTATTTTCACGAACGATACAACAAAATAGTTGCAACACTACTATCAGTTGCAATCATTCTTACTTATTTTGGTTGGGTTGCCGCACAATTTGTAGCATTTGGCGTCATCCTAAACATGCTTCTTGGTATCCCCACAATAACCGGAATAATTTTTGGGGCAATTGTCGTTGTTATATACACATATGTCGGCGGTATGTGGTCTGTGTCCATCACCGACGCCGTGCAAATGAGCGTCATTGTAGTCGGCCTCATTGTTATTTTGGTCGAAGTCCTCTGGCAAAATGGTGGTATTGGGACGATCATCGAAAATACGCCATCTGACTTTTTCAGACTTACGCCGGCAGATGCAACCACAAAAGACTGGCTCGCATGGGTAGCCGCGTGGGTTACTATAGGACTAGGCTCTATCCCACAGCAGGATGTATACCAACGCGTGATGTCTGCAAAGTCTGCAACAATCGCAAAGTGGGCATCCATATCGGCAGGATTTATGTATTTTACAATTGCACTCATTCCTCTTACTCTAGGACTCATCGCGCGCGCAAAATACCCGGAGCTTGTTATTAGCGACCCACAACAACTTCTTCCAACGCTTATTCTCGGCAACGCAAGCGCTATCACTCAAATCTTTTTCTTTGGCGCGCTTCTGTCGGCTATAATGAGTACCGCGTCCGGTGCGATCCTTGCGCCCGCAACACTCCTAGGAGAAAATATTATAAAGCCATTCTTTGCCAAAATTACGGACAAAACTCGGCTAGCAATCATGCGCTTTGCGGTTATTATTATTGCTTTGTGCGCGCTATTGCTCGCTTTAGCACAAGGAAGTATCTACGAGCTCATAATCGGAGCATACTCAATCACGCTTGTTTCAGCGTTCGTGCCACTCGTAATGGGGCTCTACACCACCAAGGCAAACAGTCTTGGCGCACTTCTTGCTATCATTTTTGGGGCCATTGGTTGGCAGTTTACAGAACTCTACGTCATTGACCCAACTATCCCGCCAATTCTTGTTGGTCTTGGTTTAAGTTTTCTTGGAATGATTATCGGGATATTTACATGGGACAAAATCTATAAAATACGAGAAATCTTCACAAAAACGGCTTAAAATCGAGGCAAAGGGGGTATGGTGGCATGACTTGCCCCAACACCTATCCTCATATCGCTTTTGTTCTGCCTCCTTAAAAACAAATAGGCTTTGTGGAACCAGCAGTGTAGATACTCCCCTTAGATACTATTCCCAAAAGCAGAACAATGCGAGGAAAGGTGTACGGGCTTGCATTTTATGGCTGGATATGCTAAAGTACTAACAATGATTACGACAAAGCAGAAACAGACTATTATCAAGAAAGCGCAGATTCATGCGACTGATACTGGCTCGCCTGAGGCTCAGGTTGCCCTTCTTTCGAAGAGTATTGACGAACTCGCTACCCACCTGAAGAAAAACCACAAGGATAATCACTCCAGACGCGGGCTTCTCCAGATGGTCGCAGATCGTCGCACGCACCTAAACTATCTCAAGCGCAAAAACAAAAGCCGCTACGAGTCGTTGGTCAAAAAAATCGGGCTAAAATAAAAATAAGAAACTCCGCTCTGCGGAGTTTCTTATTTTTGAAACTTCATGAGATACTATGAGTAGTTTCTTGTAATCATTTTTAATAACTTTCGCGCGCTTCGTGCGCGCACATTTTCATTAGCGACGTAGAGCGAGCAGGATGCAAAAGTAATCTTTTGCATCCTCGAGCCGAGAAGCTAATATAGTAACCTATATATATGGCAATCATTAAACAAAAAGAACAACGCGTTGCAATGTTCATTGACGCACAAAACCTTTACCACAGCGCTCGCAATCTCTATGGGGCAAAAGTAAATTTCGGCGCTGTCCTCAAAGAAGCGGTGGCAGGCAGGCACCTCGTGCGAGCTATCGCGTACGTAATCACCACCGAGGGTGAAGAAGAAAAAAGTTTCTTTGAAGCCCTCAACAATCTCGGTATTGAAACAAAAACAAAAGACCTCCAAATATTTTTTGGCGGAGCAAAGAAAGCCGACTGGGATGTCGGTCTCGCGGTTGACGCAATCCGCCTTGGGTCAAAGGTTGACGCCGTAGTGCTCGCGTCCGGCGATGGCGACTTTGTCCCTCTCGTTGAATACTTAAAGTTCATGGGAACGCAGGTCGAAGTTATCACCTTTGGACGCTCTGCCTCGGGGAAACTTCGTGAAGTGGCCGATGATTTTGTAGACATGTGCGATGATCAGCGCAAATACCTTCTCGGTTCTCGAGGTGGAAATATTGGTGGTGGAAATCCTCGCCGTAGCGCACACAGGCAGCCGCTAGTCCGTCGCAAGGAAAACCCGAAAGAGTAATTTGATTGCGGGAATCGTTAATTGTGGGTGATATAAATTAATAATGGAACCAAAAGTACCTAATAAAAAACTTGAACCGAGCGTCTACAGCGGAAACCCTGGCACCACAGAGGCAAAGAACGGGGATTTTTCTCCGCGCTTTATTCGCACAATGAAGATAGACGTGGCGGAAGCAATAAAAAAACAGAACGAAACATCTGTCTCGATCGCAATTGCCCAAGAAAAACAGGTAGCGAAATCACGCGCGGACGATCTCGCATCACGACGCATGCAAGGCGAAGACGCTACTCCGGCGCCAAAAAAAATTGGGCGTGTGGTCATTGTGCTAGCCATCCTGCTTATCGTCTTCTTGTCTGTATTGGCGTATATGTTTATTTTGCCAAAAATTAGCGCAATACGAATACCGGGCATCCAACTCCCATCCTTTGAAAAATCTACGAGTACAAATGTTCTGCCAATAACAAAGGCAACGGAAACGCTTGCGCCATCAATTATTCCCGCGCAGTCCGAGAAACGTTTCAATATAGGGGAGGGTACACTAGCGCAAATAGTTGCTATAAACATAGAAAAACGCGCAAAGGGAATTTCAGCGGGGTCCATTAAAAATTTATACTTCACTGATAATAAAGACGGCGTTGCTGTTCCGCTGACCACGAATCGCCTGTTTGCATTTGTGGGCATTCAAATCCCCGACATCCTCGCGCGTTCACTTGAAAAACAGTTTATGACAGGGTTCTTTGGAGAGAGAAACGGTGTGGCAACACCATTTCTCATACTAAAAGTTTCCGACAAGAACACAGGGATTGCCGGAATGCTTGAATGGGAGTCAAGTATCTCAGGATTTTTTGATACTATCTTTGGAACAAATATTGGAAGTGGCGCAAATATAAAGTTTCGTGACGTTGTTGTGTTCGGCAAAGATGCGCGTTTATTCGACACTTCTTCCGGCACGAAAATTATGTACTCATTTGCGAACCAAAACACAATCGTGATTGCGGGAAGCCAGAGCGCGCTCGAGGCATTGATTCCTCTTGCCACAAAAAACTAGACAGGTTACAATGCTCGATATGACAAACATTTCTGAACTAAAAAATATGCTTCTCGAGGAAAAAGCCCGTCTTACAGGCGAGCTTTCCGGAGTAGGGCACAAGAATCCCGACATCCCAGGAGATTGGGAGCCGTCTGCTCCAAACTTGAACAATCCTGCCGCTGATCCAAACGATGTTGCCGACAGCATTGAAGCGTTTGAGGGAAACGCCGCGATAGAAGTAGAGCTTGAGGCTCGCCTTCTTGAAGTAGACACAGCGCTTGCACGCATTGAAGCTGGAACATACGGCACTTGCCACATTTGTGGTGCCGCCATCGAGGATGCGCGTCTTCACGCAAACCCTGCCGCCCCAACATGCATCGCACATCGCGAAGGGTAGGTTAGCTCCACGCGAGGACGACCATGCAATTTTCAAAACTATTTTCCGCTCAAGTAGTCGGGCTCGTTGCTCATATTGTTGACGTAGAGGTGGATCTCTCCAAAGGGCTCCACGCTTTTTCTTTGGTGGGATTACCGAGCGCATCGGTCGACGAATCACTCGACCGTGTCAGCTCTGCGATAAAAAACTCCGGTTTCACTTCACCGAAACAGAAAAATCAAAAAGTTGTTATATCGCTCGCTCCAGCGGAACTCAAAAAAGAAGGTTCGCATTATGACCTTTGTATTTCACTCGCATACTTGTTCGCATCAGGAGAAACAACATTTGAACCGAACGGGAAACTGTTTCTTGGAGAGCTTTCTTTGGATGGAGCCCTGCGCCCGATTCACGGTGCGCTACTCATAACAAGTGCCGCAAAAAACGCCGGTTTCACAGAAGTGTTTTTACCAAATGCAAACGCAGAGGAGGCTGCGCTCGTGGAGGGAATTACCATTTACGGTGTGCGCAATCTTTCTGAAGTACTGCACCATCTCGATAAAAATAAAAAGTTTACACTTACGAAAAGCGTGCGTGATATTTCCCGACTTGGTATGGAACCAGCTGGTTCGAAAATGATGGTTGACCTTTCCCACATCAAAGGACAAGAGTTTGCAAAACGCGCACTCGAAATTGCCGCCGCAGGAAATCACAATCTCGCAATGTGGGGACCTCCGGGTACCGGAAAAACAATGCTTGCGCAGGCGTTTTCACATCTTCTCCCTGATTTACAAAACGACCATTCGCTTGAGGTTACCGGAATTCATTCCGTAGCGGGGACTTTGCGCGAAACTATTATGACACGCCCGCCTCTTCGCGCGCCACACCACACAGCATCATATCCTGCAGTCATCGGCGGAGGAACAATACCAAAACCCGGAGAGATTACGCTTGCACACAGAGGCGTACTGTTCCTTGATGAGTTCCCAGAGTTCGACCGTCGTGTTATCGAGTCTTTGCGTGAACCGCTCGAGGAAGGACACATACGCATTACCCGCGCAAAGGGGCACGACACTTTTCCAGCGCGTTTTATTTTACTTGCCGCAATGAATCCATGTCCGTGCGGAAAATACGGAAGCGAAGAAAGGTGTGTTTGTATGCCCGGCACTCTTGCATCGTATACACGAAAAATTTCGGGCCCCATTGTCGACCGCATCGAGCTTTGGGTCAAAGTTGCGCATATGAGTCATGACAAACTTTCTGAAGCAAAGAAAGGCGAGTCAACGGAAGTTGTGCGTAAACGCATTGAAAACGCGCGTAATGTACAAAAGGCGCGCTTCTCAAACCACGCGCGCAAAATTACCACCAACAGCGAAATGCGCGCAGATGATATTGAAACTTTCATAAACCTCGCACCAAAACTTCGCACGCTTTTCAACACATCCGCTGAACGCTTGAAACTTTCCCCGCGTGCGCATCACAAGACGATAAAAGTCGCGCGCACCATCGCCGACCTTGCTTCATCAGACGACATTTGCGAGGAGCATTTACTTGAAGCGCTTGCGTATCGCCCGACGGAGTTGAAGTAAGGAACAAAAAAATCCTAACAATTATTTGCTATAGCAAATAATTGTTAGGATTTTTTTGTTCCTGCTACTCAATATTCCAGTATCCTAAAACGGATTCTTCGCCCCGCGGACTTCAAAGTGAAGATGGTACCCTGTTGACCTGCCTGTATTGCCGACCTCTCCTATCCACTGACCTTTATCGACACGCACACCAACTTGGGTATACACAGAGCTCAGGTGTCCATACAAAGTCTGTGTGCCGTTTGGATGCTCAATGACAATATAATTGCCGTAACCTCCAAAACATGAGCGACCGCAAGATGCTGATTTAAATCGGCTCACGATTACCGTACCTTCAGCCGCTGCATACACTGGTGTTCCTGCTGGCGCGCCATAGTCTACTCCATTATATCCGTGAATGTTCTGTGTTTTGCGCCCACTTGGTACGGGGTGCGTATAGTACCCATCGTATGATGGATATGAAGAAATGGTGCGAGAACGACTCGTACTCCTAACTCCTGACGATGAAACCACTACTTCTTTTCCATCAGGAATAATGACGACATCTCCAACAGAGAGCTTTTGATCTGCTGTCATGTTGTTGAACTCAAGAATCTCACTAAGGTCTCCCTTGTATTTCTTTGCGATACCTTGAAGAGTGTCTCCTTTTTTCACAATATATTGTACGCCGTCAATAGGCAATATTACTAAGTGTTGTCCGTCGCGAAGACTTGTGCCTCGTGTAATATCATTTGCCCAAAGAATAGTGTCCACCGTAACATTAAACATTTTAGCAATCTGGGCAATCGTGTCTCCAGAACGAACAACATAAAGGCTTACTTTTCCTTGGTGGTCGTTTGAAACAATGTCCGCCCAAGTACCGGAGGGACCAACCTCGGCAGAAAACGCTTTGTCGTCCATTGTAATGTCGCCACCTCCTATCGCCGAGCTTGGATCAAAATTGACTGCGCTCTCCAAAAAAGCGATACTCTGCGAGTTTTGGGGTTCTGAACGAACTGAAGAAACTGCGACATTGTTCGACTTGACTGATAATCCGAAATAAGCGCGAGCATAGACTGAATCTAGCGGAGCACCGAGCCCAAACAGGACAAAAGCAAAAAAGAACCCGGCGCTTGAAAACCCGCCAAAAGTCGCCCACCACGACTTTTTACGGGTGAACCTTGAAAAATATGAGTATTTCGCCCGACCTGCTTTCGTTTGCCCTCGGTCGAGGTCCTGAAGTTGTGTAGAAATAGGTCTATAGGATATGTATCGTTCTGCCTTGCTGTCTGGACGGGAAGTTCTCTCTTTTCTGTGAACCTGGGGCCAATCCCCAAAGTCTCTTAAATGGTAGCACAAAGGGGGGTCATCCGGTAGGGCAGTGTGGAAATACTGTGGATAACAAAAACATTGACTTTTGTGTGTAAATTTGGTATAATTTTAAGACATCAATACTATTAATTGTACGAAAATAAAAAAATGTGCGATAATTCAAAGCAACTATGGAAAAACTCGAGAAACAAGCAGATGATGCACTACTAATCAAAGAATTTAGGCAATTACTTGGGACATCTCCAGAAGAAGCAAGCGCGGAAACCTTGGTTGGGCAGTTTACCCAAATTGAAGACAGTAGCATTCGAGGAGGCAGGGGGGGAAAGGGAAAGCCAAATGAAATCAGGAAGTCCGTAGATGAAGCCCGCAGAGAAGCGGTTCGTATCGACCACGATCTTACAAGACTAAAAAACGACAAGGAAGCGCTTCTGTTTATTGTTGCTGATTTGCGTGTCAAGGAAAGGCAAATGGTAGACAAAAAACTTACTAAAGAAACAGACTATTTCCGCGAGGAGATTGCCAAGGCGCTAAAAAAGCTCGAAGAGATTAACGGCGTGATCCCTGAAGCAAATATTTCTGAAGACCACAAAAAGGTTCAAAAAATCATAAGTGAGTGGAGCAGTGGAAAACGGGACTGGAGAAAGGAAAATGAGCAGTTCAAAGAAGCGGAAAAGAAACTGGAAAAAAATCCCGATGACCGTCGCGCGCAAGGTGACGCAAACCGAGCCCGTGCAGAGATGAAGGCAACTGGTGATGGTCTAGAAAGAGTCGCCAACGATGCAAAGGTTATTGAGGAAAATGAAGCCGCGACTCCAGCGCAAAACGAAAGTGTTTTATATACACACGAACAGGCAGTCCTAGACCGCAAAGAATGGGAAAAGCGTCACAAAACAGAACAAGAGGAAGCGGTGCTTGAGGCTGTACCTGTAGTGGAGCAAGTAGAAGTAGTCCCTTTAGCCGTACCTATACAAGAAGACTCTGTTCATACAGAGGCTCTCCAAGCTCTACAAGAAGAAATAGTGGAGGAATCCGTAAACCCTGTGCAACTTTCTCCGGAAGTTGAAGCAAGTCTATCTCCGGAACAATCAGCTCTAATCAAAAGATGCCGATACGGTCTGTCAGTAGCCGAGAGGGAGGTGAGGACGCGTGCAGAAAGGGCGAGTGCCGTTGATGCCGTCCGTAAAGTTGGTGAAGTTTATAATAAAATTCCTCGTCATTATAAATGGCTATTCGCTGGAGGATTGCTTGTTTCCGGCGCTGGAGCAGTGGCTCTTGGAGCAACTTTCGCTGTTGGAGCGACTGGAACTCTTGCTGTTGTGATGCGCGGACTCGGTGGTGCAGGGCTTTTTGTTACATTTGAAAAAATGCTGAAGGGCGCCGAAGAAAAAAAGACTGGCTTACCGCGCTCAAAGAATGCGGAGCTTCGCCACACAGCAGAAGCAAGCGCTCTTGCCATTATTATCGGAGCGCTTCTTCCAAACATGATCCACGACACCGTGCTTGCTAGCGGCATCCCAGATGCTATCAGTGAGTATTTTAATTCCACAGAAGATGTAGCGCCTCCAACTCAACCATTAATTGAAGAAATCCCTGAGGTTTCACCGAGCGAATACACTGGCGTGGCGGAAGCCGGAGATTCAAGGTGGAGCCTAGCGGAACGAGCGCTAACGGAAGGTCCATACAAGGATCAGTTTAATCAAATAACATCAAGGGGGCAAAGAATGTACATTATTGATTCAATAAAAGACAGACTTGTCGCAGGAATGACGGAGGGAGAGGCAGACACTTTAAGCATCGGTGATAAAATTGATTTCAAGGAAATTTTTAATGACAAGGAATTTATGGACAATGCTTTTGCTGGCGCACAAGGACTAAACCCGGAAGAAGCAACAAGTATTCATAATGATGGCGAGGCGCTAGGTATCCCAGAAGTTGGCTTGACGCCAGTTGAAACTTTGGTGAGCACTCAAGAAAACATAACGTCACCAGAAAATAACGAAGATATGGCCTCTGGGCAAGGTCAGCCGCTTCTTACGGAGTTTACACCGCCGGAAAACGAAGTGACCTATGCTTCTGGGGAAACAGTTTCCTTTACGCCGGAAATTACCGACACAAATGCCGCGCCGGAAACAAATATCATGCCGCAAGAAATTTTACCGAACTCTTCGCAAGGAATCCTGATGGAGGGGCAGGAAACGACGAATAATCCGCAAGCAATCTCGCTTGCTAAAAAACAGGTTCACGATATCATAGAAAGTATATGGGGCAAAAAGGGTGGGTGGTTTGGCATCGGTTCATCAGACGGAATGGAAGTCTTTAGCAACTTTAGCGACAAAACCGTCGAAGAAGTTATGAAGATGGACGCAACCAGCACAAATAAAGAAGTGCAGGACTTGCTAGGCCAAGCTTACGAACAAACACGAGTTAAGTCAGTACATGGAGAAAAAGTAATGAACTACTTAAACCGCGCTACCGCAGTCGGCATTGATAGGTTTCTAGAAAACAAGTAATATTACCACTATGAACAATCAAGAACTTCGTGAAATTTTAATAAAAGAACTCGGTATCGGTGGTCTGCCGGAAGAGGCGCAGGACGAAATCGTTAGTAAACTCAGCGAAATTATCTTGAAATCGCTTACCGTTGCCATATTTGAAAAACTTCCCGACAATGCGAGGGCAGAGTTTGAACAGATTGGCGCAAAAGGTGACCATGCTTTAATTCAGGAATTTCTTGAAAGAAACATACCAAATCTACACGCACTCATGGAAGAAGAGGTAAAGAAAACACTGCAAAATTTTGCAGCAAACGAAGAGAAGAAGAACGGATAAAATGTATGTAAGGACAACGGGGGCGCAATCGCGTAGCGACTGCGCCCCCGTTCCACATTTCTGTGCTAAAGTGTCTCGATGGAACATCTCAAGCACCTCAATGAAAAACAAAAGGAAGCGGCTCTTCACAAAGAAGGACCGATTCTCATAATCGCTGGCGCAGGTACCGGAAAAACAAGCACGCTCACACACCGAATCCTGCATATTATTAAAGAAGGTGTCCCGCCAAGCGAGATTCTTGCAATCACATTTACAAACAAAGCCTCAAAGGAAATGCAGGAACGCGTGAACGAGCTTCTTTTAAAACACGGCTTCGATGTCGGTATTCGCTACGGCCTGCCCGCCACTGCCTATCGCTCAAAAGAAGAAGTAGGGCGATGGCAGGCTGGTGATTCGCGTCCTTTTATTGGCACATTCCACTCGCTCGGTGTTCACATTCTCCGCGCACATGCGCAGATTTTCGGTCTTACGAAACATTTTACTATCGTCGACAAAAATGGCGCAAGTTCACTTATTAAAGAAGCGGTGAAGGAGCAGGGTATTGATTCAAAACAATTTTCACCAGACCGAATCGCTGGTGTCATCTCACGCCAAAAAGGCGCGCTCATTACACTTAATCAATATAAAAGTGATGTCGGAAATGCATATTTTCCAATGATTGTTTCGGCAGTATGGGAAAGGTATGAAAAACTTTTGGCGCGCGAAAGGGCGCTAGACTTTGACGATCTTATTTTAAAAACGGTTATCCTTTTGCGCGACCATCCTGAAATACGCGAGGAATACCAAAGACGCTGGAAATATATTCACATAGATGAGTACCAAGACACCAACACTGTGCAGTACGAAATGGCGCGCTTGCTTGCGGGTGCAAAAATGAATATATGCGCGGTGGGAGACGGTGACCAAAACATTTACAGTTGGCGTGGCGCAAACCTGCAAAACATTTTGAATTTTGAAAAAGACTATGCGGGCGCGCAAACAATTCTTCTAGAGGAAAATTACCGTTCAACGCAAACAATTCTTGCCGCCGCAAACGACGTCATTAAAAAAAATACGGTACGAAAAGAAAAAAATCTTTACACGAGAAACGCCGAAGGAGATAAAATTTCTCTTATCGAAAGTTACGATGAAGGCGGGGAAGCGCGCACTATAGGAGAAAAAATTAAAAATCTTATTGATAGCGGGACTAACCCAGAAAATATTGCGGTGCTATATCGTGCAAACTTTCAGTCGCGCGCGCTCGAGGAAGCGTTCCTTATCATGGAAATCCCTTATCAAGTCCTCGGTGTGCGTTTTTTCGAACGAAAAGAAGTAAAGGACATTCTCTCCTTCATTCGCGCGGCGCTAAACCCCGAAAGTCTATCGGACATTAAGCGCATCATCGACTCGCCACCCAGAGGAATCGGCAAAGCGACACTTGTGAAAATGTTTGCAAAAGACGAAGCGAGCCTGACTCCCGCTGCGCAAAAACGCGTGAATGAATTCTGGGTACTCCTCGCTTCTATCCAAGAGTACGCACTTGTAGAAAAAACTTCAAAGCTCATTAAATTTGTTTCAGAAAAATCAGGAATTGAAGCGTCGCTTAAAACAGGGACCGATGAAGACAATGACCGTCTAGAAAATATCCACGAGCTCGTGACCCTTGCGACCAAGTATGACATTCTGCCTCCCGAAGAAGCAGTTGAAAAACTTTTAGGTGACGCGGCGCTTGCGAGCGACCAAGACTCAATGATTAAAAGCTCGCGCGCTGTAAAACTCATGACCGTCCACGCGGCAAAAGGGCTTGAGTTCCCTTATGTATTTGTCACGGGGCTTGAGCAAGACCTTTTTCCTCATAAACGAATGAGTTCGGGGACTGTATCAAAAGAAGACAGTGAGGAGGAGCGCAGACTTTTCTACGTCGCCATCACGCGCGCAAAGAAGAAACTTTATCTCTCATATGCATCCGTGCGCACGATTTTCGGACAGCGTCAGGTCAATGCGCCATCAGAGTTTCTCTCCGACATCGACGACGCCTACACCGAACGCGAAGTTGTAGACAACGACAGCGAACCAATAGTACGGATAGATTGGTAGTGTGCGAAGACATAAGACATATGTTCAACATATCCCGCAAAGTGGTTCCAAACTATTGAACCATTACTGAGCATTACACAACACTGTATAACGCTGTATGACATTGTATAACATTATATAACAACAGAGCAATAGTATGCTATAGCATACTATTGCTCTGTTATGCAAAACACTCTATACTGTTGTTATGATAAAAAATACTAAATCACGAAAAAAGGGTGGGTCAGGACAAAAACGCCGTAGCGCCATGCAAAAGAAAATTCTTCTTCTTCTATATGGTGGACTAGCTCTCGGTCTAACCAGAAATCCAAATCAGTATTTCAGGATCGTACGCGAGATAAACCGAGAGTGGGATGACATAAGCCGCAATTCACTTAACCGCGCGATTCGAACTCTCTATGAATCAAAGCTGGTTTCGGTTAAAGACAATCGAGACGGAACATCTACTCTCGTACTATCCAAAGAAGGGGAGCGCCTCAGTCTTACTTATGATATTGAAAACATAGGAATACAAACCCCCGCACAATGGGACGGTAAATGGCGCATTGTCATGTTCGATATCCCAGAACCTCTTAAGCGCACTCGCGAGACCATCCGCATGCACTTCAAAAACATGGGGTTCTACGAATTTCAAAAATCTGTTTTTGTGCATCCATACCCATGCGCAAAAGAAATCGAATACCTCATGGAATTCTATCAAGCACGGCGGTTTGTACGTTTCATCGTTGCAAAAGAAGTAGATAACGCTCTTGAGCTTAAACGGCACTTTCATCTTGTCTAAGTGTTCCATGCATAACCGAGCAATAACATGCTATAGCATGTTATTGCTCGGTTATTGTTTCTGTTGCTGTTCTTGCAGAGTAGTTGGTATACTTGGTTTATGATTCACGCGAAAAAATCACTCGGGCAGAATTTTTTGAATTCGAAAGCGGTCGCACGTGACATCGTGCGTGAGGCCAATCTTTCACCATCCGACACGGTGCTAGAAATAGGCCCCGGAAAAGGTTTCTTGACGTCAGAGCTCCTAGCCTCTGGCGCGCACATTATTGCAGTCGAGATGGACAGTCGAATGATTCCGATTCTTCAAGAGAAGTTCGCCGAGGAAATAAATAAAAACAAATTCACGCTTATCCATGGCGATATTTTAAAAGAACTCGTGAAAAACACGATAGGGCTTCCAGAGAAGTACAAACTCATTGCGAACATTCCTTATTACCTGACGGGACAAATAATACGAACATTCCTCGAAACAAGTTTACAGCCGGAGCGAATGGTTATTATGGTACAAAAAGAAGTCGCAACACGCATCGTGGCGCGCGATAAAAAAGAAAGCATTCTCTCCATCGCCGTAAAAGTATATGGCACGCCAAAGCTTATAAAAAAAGTTCCTGCGCGTTACTTTACCCCTGCTCCAAAAGTTGACTCGGCAATTCTATCTATTGGAAATATTTCTCACAAAAACTTTCCAAGTCAGGTTTCCGAAAAAGTTTTTTTTGAAATCGTACGAGCCGGATTTGCACACAAGAGAAAAATTCTTGCAGGAAATCTGAAAGAAATTCTTGGTGAAAAAACGCTTTATATTCTAAAGGAAACTGGAATCAAAGAAAACACTCGCGCAGAAAATCTCTCCCTTGACCAGTGGCTTGTCATCACATCGAAGTACCTACACTATCAATAATCCCGTCAGGACTGACGAACTGAATACAATCAGGTCCAGAAATTTCCAGACAAACACCACCTGTGGTGTACGTTCCTAATGTCCAAGATCCAGTGCTAAATAAATTATAATGTTCATAAATAGTAGTTGTCGGCTCCCACATAAAAACGCCGGGTGTTGGAGTTCCCACGACGATGGCAATATTATCACTACAGGTACAGGTTATTACATCTTCTATTTGCCCGCCAAAACCCAACAGGGCTTTGCTTGGTGTGGCCTTTATACTAAAAGAAGTAACGATCAGTAACAAGACAAAGCCGGTGCCAAACAACACTTTATATTTTTTTAGATAATGAAGAAATTTCATATATTTCATTCTTTCATATTAATGCTGGCACCGCAACCACACATGGATAATTTAAATTTCTAAGGTGTAGCTCTTTGCATTGCTAACGCCATTTTCATTTATTACATAAGCGCGCACCGGCAATGAAATCTTTCGCGTGCGCGCAAGAGAAGAGGTGCTTGCCTTTAAGATGTTTACTGGAACAGAAAACGAAAGTGTGGTGCCGTCTACGGACGAAACGTCATTGATAATTCCCGCGCCATAACGTATGGTATTACCGCTAGGAAGAAAGCCTGTACCTTTGATTGTTGCGCTTCCTCCTCGCATCACACGTTCCGGAGTAATACTTTCTATTTTGGGCTCTTGTGTCACACCGTCCGTCACAACAAAAAACTGTTTTTTATCACTCTCACCGCGAGCATTTTTTACAGAAATAGAGTAATTTCCTTTTGGAATTACTGGGATCTTGAACGTGATGGACCGACTGTTCCACGATACCGCTTTTTCGACAGCGTGGGTATCCCCAAAATAAATAGTGTTATCCGTGGCAGTGAAACCAACACCGGATAGAGTGATTATCGTACCGGGTTTTCCAGAATACACAGAGGGGAACATCAAAATTACTTTTCCTTTTTCGACAGGAAGTGCGGGAGTAGTGGTAGCTTTTTTCGGTGTCGTCACCACAGGCACTGGCGCGATACTTGCAAGCGAATTTACTTTCGCGCGCGTCTTTTCACCAAAAAATCCTGTACCGTTCGTTAATCCAATAGGCGCAAGTATTTCCGCGCGATATTTTTCTTGAAATTTTATAACCGCCCTTTTTGTTGCGTTGCCAAAGTAATCAGTTTCATTTCCGGGAGACCCTGCTCCGGCATCGGCAATGCGAGTTTCGGCATCAGTGTTGAGAAACTTTTGAAGCCCTGTTACATCATCTCCGCGCATCCCCGAAAAAAGAGTGCGCGTAAAAATATCAGACGAAGCAAGTGCTAGTGGTGGAATCGCACATACACAGACAAACAAAAGTATACGTAGCTTAGTATTCATGAATAAATGTTACCACACGGACTATCCATTGCATAACTAAATGAGCGGGGGTATACTTAAAAGATGGACAATATTAGAAATATCATACAGGGTGTTTTGCAAGACGAAAAAAAGAAGAAAATTTTAATTATTGGAATCGCCATATTTTTACTTATTATTGGTACTATATTTTTCTTAACAAGAAATTCAAACGGTCCACAGGATGATAGTCAGCTTTTATCAGACATTGCCGGATTGGCGCCAAGGGACACACTTTTAAACAGGAACTTTCAGCTGTCACCCACCATCGAGCTGTCTGCGGAACCAGCAGCCATCGCCCCAGGACAGACATCAAAAATTTCATGGGTCTCTTCCAACGCAACAAATTGCGTTGATGGAAACGGTGACACCATAAACCTAGAAGGAGACCGTTCCGTTTCACCCACGGAACCCTACACTTTTGAAGTTAGTTGCGTTGGCCCAAAAGGAACTGAAATACAGTCAATAACCGTGATTGTGACAACAGCGCCAATCATCAACCTGGTCGCAACGCCAAAATCAGTTATTCCCGGAGCACAATCATTAATATCGTGGAACACAGTTAACGCAGACAGATGTGTTGACAGTGCCAGCAGTACTTTGCGTTTAAGCGGCAGTATGTTTGTCTCACCTAAAAAGCCCTACACCTTTAGCATGAGTTGTGTTGGGCCAAAGGGCACATCGGTAAAATCAGTCACGGTCACTATAGCGGCGGCACCGCCAAAATACGTCAAGAAGCCGACCTCTCCTTCAAGGGGAAGCACGCCGGTGTATGACACACCTACAATAATAGTAGGACCCCCAGACCTTGAGGATCCTCCAACTCCCGCAGGAAAAGCAAAGATTACCTTGTCCGCAAGCCCGCTAAGGGTCAAGTACGGGGAACCATCTGTTATCTCATGGCAAACAGAAGGTGCGACAAACTGCACAGGAACAACCCCGACCGGTCTTGAAATGTTCAACCCAGACACTAACGAAAGTATTATCCTGCAACCAGGATACCCGCCAATACCTCTTCCTGAAAATGGGAAAATGTCTATCCGTGTTTTGGGTGACAAAACTATCGCCACACTTACTGTTAAATGTTTTGGCGCTGACGGTACTATAACGGAACGCTCAATAACGGTTAGAAGCGATCCGCGCATACCGGGTGCGTGTGAAGGCACTATTCGCCCAACGTTCACAAGTTTTTCTGCACTTCCCACAGTTGTAGAGAATCCAGGAGACCCATCTGTTGTGACATGGAATAGTAAATGCGCAACAAGCTGTGTCGCCACCGTTGTTCCTAATGGGGACCTTATTACTTACCCCGACACAAGCACAATACCTGACTATGTTGAGGGTCAAGATTACAATAAATATACCCCAACGAACGGCATACCAAATTTAGCGGTAAACACGACCGGTGGTATACGTATCCGCCCAGGAGCTGGAGACAAAAAACCTTCTATAATAGACAGGCTATGTGCTATTGGAGATTACTGCACGTCATCATCAAAGTCGACCGCCTCCGTTACTGTCAAGTGCACCAATGTCAACACTGGGTTCTCAATAACAAAATCAGTGACCGTGGGCATAACGCCGAAAAAAGGTAAGTGTAAAAACTTTTTCTGTAAGCTATACGCAGCGGTGCTTACGGTAGCTGCTATAACCACAGTACCGGGTGTGGCACCAGCAGCACAACAGTCGCTTTAAGGTAGGGTACTGTCTCCTATACTTACTGCTTAGCTCTATTTAGATTAAAATACCGCCACGACTTTCATTCAAGTCGTGGCGGTATTTTTATAAGCAAGAAAATTGACTATGCAAAAAGTATGCGTGGGGGTATAATGCATATGAGGAAAGCGCGTTATGGATCGGCGATTTAAAAAAATTTTTTCTGTCCTGTTCGCGCTCCTCATTGGGATTGGTGTTGTTTTCTTTGCGTGGAAAAGCGGGACAGTAACATACACGGGAAATGTGCCAAGCGACAACTCATGGAAGGACACTTTGAACGTTGTTCCTCAGGTTGATTCCTTGAAAACCTTAATTGCTTCTCAAGAAAGCTTTGTGGGAAGTGACGCAACGACCACAGTAGACATCGTTGCGCGCAACCTGCTTACAAGCTATGCTCTCGCGCAAAGAAACAACCTGTCCACGACGACACTTCGAGACAATGACATCGAGGCAATAGCAGAGGAGGCTGTCAGTAAAATAGCACTACCTCAGGCAACACAGTTTACAATAAAAAATCTTAACATTTCAAGCGACAACAGCCCTTCCGCGATTGACGCGTACATGAAAGAACTTGGCACTGCTGTTAAGACATTCGCATCGTCCCAAACACAAAGCGACACAGATGTTGCGTTTGCAATACCGAAGACGGGCGACGACACAAAAAGGTTTCTAGGTATCGCGAGGAATATTTCCAACTACGAAAAACTTATAAGGGGGCTACTCACCATAAAAACCCCTTCCGTCGTCACACAACCGCACCTGCACCTTGTACAAAAATATGCAAATATCCAAGCGAGGATAAAACCAATGGCGGACATTTTCACGGACCCACTCCGTGGACTCGCAGCCCTTGCGGAGTACAGGGGAGAAATCGCGGGTTTCAACATTATTGCGGAGGAATACACGGATTACATTTCTAGACACCAGCAGTAACATGAATCACTATTTAAAAATATCAAAGATACTAATCATAGCACTGATTATTGTTCCTCTTTTTTCTGCGAGAGTTGCGTACGCAGACGACCATGACTCCAAGGAAATAGCCGGATGCGTAGTGACGGGGGTTGTCGCTTCATATGCCGTGAGCACAGTCGCCGAATACTTTCCCAGCAGCAGCGCAACACAAAGAAAGGTTGCACGGAAGACGGATGAAACCGCAACCACACGCACGGAAACGCAGGCCGACACGGCAAAAACAGAGTCAACTTCGGTAGCTGTACCAATCACTGATGCAGTTTCTAATGTTTACTTGGGCACAATCGACGGTGTTACCGCCGCCAGCGCCTCGTTTCAAGACGTTGGAAAAATGAATCTTGATGCATTTGCTTACAAAGTTGCCCAATGCATACTTTCTCAGTTGACCAATAACATCGTAAGTTGGATCAAGGGCGGCTTCAACGGTAGCCCAAAGTTTGCTGTTGACACGCGCAGACTTTTTGAAGACATAGCAGAGGGAGTTTCCGCAGACTTTGTAAGACAAGTAAAAGGCCTTGGGGTCTGTAAATTCACGCCAACCTTTGTAGACGATCTTACAAACTCTATAGACCGCTCCAATAAGAGCAAAAGACAGCTACCAATTAAATGTCCTTTCCCTGAGCAGGTTGTAAAAGCTTCGCAATTTTATAATGACTTCAGCACATACGGGTGGAAGGGAATGCGAATGGCCCTCGAAGACGGAGGCAATCCGTTTAGTGTTAATGTTATCACGAGCCAAGAACTTGCGAGCCGCCAAGCGGAAGCCAAGACTGCTGAAGATCAAAAGAAGAGCTGGTCAGGCGGATTTGCCGATATTATAGACACAGAAAACTGCGCATTCCCTAGCGATGTTTATGATGCAATGCAAGAACCCGACATCTCTTCTCAGCAAAGGGCTCATTACGAAAGAACTTATTGCCCAACAACTACTCCTGGGAAGCTCGTGGGGGACCAGCTCACGAAAACCATTGGCGCCGAGCAAGATCGCCTCGGCCTTGCGGACAATATGAACAAAATTATTTCAGCGCTTATCGGACAGCTTACCAAAGAATCCATAAAGGGTATCTTTAAAGCGGTAAACAATGCCGACGGAGGTGGTGGAAGTGGGGGGGGTGGTACTGGTGGTGGAGGCGGAAGTGGAGGTGGTGGTACTGGAGGAGGGGGAGGAACTGCTGTTCCGTATGTTTCCACAAGCGTAAGCGGTGTAGCACGAAACGGAGTAGTGCTAAACGCGCACATCAGTCCCACGACTCTGTCCGGTACTACATGGTTTGAGTGGAGCACATCGCAAGACCTCCTCATACAGTCCCAAGGAACAATCACGCCGTCACAGTCCTACGGAGTTAGTCCGGCACTGGCAACTTACAGTTACCAGCTTGACGGGCTTACTCGCGGGGCTACATATTACTTCCGCGCAACAGGAAGAACCTCACAAAAGGTCGTCTGGTACAGCGCTCCGCAAGCCTTTTCTACTCTTACACGCTAACAAATGACTAAACTCTTCCAAAAAAGAACCTTGTTCGTCTCAATCCTCTTCGGCCTTATTTTATTCTTTGGCGGAATGTCGACGGTAGCTGTAGCCCAAGAAAATGAAACTCCTCCTTCGGATTCTACAGAACGCACTACTGATGAAGAAGACAAGATTTATAAACAGCTTAATTGTTTATCCCTAGGAATACCACCTGAACTCAATATTGCCGATTGTGGCGCTGTGATAGTTTATTATGTCATATATAGACCAGCGGCACTTTTTCTGGCAGGCACTGGCTACATTTTTGACGTAGCACTTTCGCTCAGTACAGACAACAGCAAAAAAATGGTTACTCCGGATTTTATCGGTTCCTCGTGGACTGTCGTACGCGATTTCTCTAATATGCTTTTTATTTTCGTACTTCTTTACACAGGAATAATGACCATGTTTGGCGCTGCCGACTGGAGAAAAGTGGTCCTTCAGGTGGTCATCGTCGCCCTCCTTATCAATTTCAGTCTTTTCTTTACAAAGGTCGTCATTGACGCGGGGAACATTCTTGCTGTGGGTATCAGGAGCAGTATCAGTCCGGGTCAAAGTATTTCGGAAGGCCTCGCCAGTGCCTTTCAACCACAACAATTCCTCATCACGGCGGGAGAGAAAGTCGACGCGGGAACCTCAATCATTATATTCCTCGTTGCTGCCGTCGTTAGCGGATTCGCAGGTTATTATTTTTTCAAAGCGGCCTTGCTTTTCATGGGGCGGCTCATTGCTTTTTGGGGACTTATGATCATATCTCCGTTTGCTTTTATTTCTATCACTCTGCCTAAAGCTAATATTTTTGACAAATGGCTTAGCACTCTCCTTAGTCAAGCATTCGTTGCACCCGTATTCCTGTTTTTTATTTATCTCATTATGCAGGCCATATCAGCTGGAAATGGGATACTTGGAAGTTTTGATAGAGATGGTGATTGGTTTGACAAGCTTATCGGCCCTGTCATTGTTGCAACACTCCTTGTCCTTGCGCTCAAAAAAGTGCTTAACATTGCAGAAAATATGGCTGGCGAATTTGGCAAGGCTGGTTCAAGCTTTGTAAGCGGAGCGCTTGGAGTTGCAGCTGGGGTAGCGATGGGTGGTACAGGCCTTGTGGGACGCGCAGTAGGAGGGCGCCTCGCGCAAAGAATCCAAGAAAGCGGAACATTCCAAAAAATGGCGACAGGGGAAAATGCGCTTGGGAGGTTTGCAGGTCGCCAAGGAATTGCCTTGACTGACAAGGCGCGCACTGGTACGTGGGACGCCAGAGGACTGGGCCTTGTGCAAAAAGGGGCGCAGGCGGCCGGAATTAAAATAGAGAAGCCTGGGGAAAGCGTGAAGGGTGGTTTTGAAGGAGCTATGAAGAGGCAAGAAAAACAAACAATGGATGAGGTGAAGAAATATAAAGTAACCGAACAAGAAAAAGCAAAAGTTGAAGGATACGCACCAAAAGAAAAAGCGAAGGAGGCAAAAGAAGCGGTGGCGACAAGCGGGAAGAGGGTCGCAGAAGCTACTCAAAAAATGAATGACGCGCAAACTGCGCATGACACAATGCGTAATTCCGGGAAGCTTGATCCGAATATGTCTAAATTTCTTGATGCAGCCAAAAAAGAAAAAGCTGCCGCAGATGAAGCTCTTGCAAAGGCAGAGGAGGTGTCTAAAAAAATCGAGGATGCCAGTGACACCATAGAAAAGGAAAATCAACGCCGTAGAAGGAAATATGCAGAACATCTCCAGAGCAAGGTTCGAACAGGGATAGTACTTGCAACAGGAAACTTGGCATACAGTCACGACCAAGCCAATCGCAGCGCAGACAAAATTCTAAAGAACACCATTGAGAAACAATTGGAGGAGGAAAAGGAAAAAAAGAAGGAAGACCGCGCCGAGAAGTTTGAGAAGATTATGGATAAAGATGAAGGAAAAGGGGTTGAAAAAGAGGCAAAGAAGGCAAAAACAGAAGATGAAAAACCTCATTAAAACAAACTAATGGACAACGAAACAGAAAAAATTATTAAGGAGCAGGCAAGGAAACTTCCAGCAGAAGTTATTGCATTTCTTTTGTCCTCAAACTGGAGCGAAAGCCTTGATGAAATAAGCTCTATCTACAACTTCTCAGATGAAGAGCGTTTTGTTTTCAAGCACGAAGTGGTCCTTGTTTTAACAGGGCTTACATACCCCGACGAACTCCTAGAAATGCTCGTAGAGCGAGTGCCGACAAAACGAAACACTGTCCTTGAGTCCGTTGTTGCCGATGTGGAAAAGAAAATTTTTGCACCTATACGTCCCGCTCTCGTTGATTTTTTTGACAGGGAGGCGGAGGCATATGAGAAAGAGACTAGAAGTGAGGCGCCTGTGGCAACAGAAGCCCCGATAGAAAAATTAGCTCCTACGGCTCACATGTGGGAAAAAATATCAGGTGCAGTTCCAGAAAATCTTCCTATTTTGGAATCGATGAAACCACTCATGCCGCCTATCCCGCCAAAAACACCGAACTCAGAGGCTAGGCCTATGGCTGTGGGTGAAGTGCCCGCACATCCGTTTGAAGAAAAGATGAAGAAAGTTTTTACCGCGGGACAACAATCAACGGGCGACCTCGTTATTAAGTCAGAACCCGCATCCGCACCTTTGTCAGTTGTTCCCCCTGTTCCCATTGTCCAAAATGTCCCCATTGCTCCGAGTACATATCGCGCGGACCCATACCGCGAAGCGATTGAGTAATATATCTTCGCAAAACTACGGGCGGTTTTGTTTGAAAAACAAAACCGCCCGTAGTCAATTGTGCCATCGCTGTGTATAATGTATGTATGCAGTTTCACATTCCTCAATACATCGACATCGAGGATAAACTTTTTGGACCGCTTACTCTGAAGCAGGCTATCTATGTGGCTGGCGGAGCAGGTGGAATCTATTTGGTGTGGCGACTCGTTCCATACATTTTTATCTCTGCGCCCATTATTGCGGGAATTGCGGGGCTCACGTGGGCGCTCGCGTTCTTTCCAAAAGAAAAGCTCGGGAAACCATTTATTGAAATCCTAGAGGCCGGTTTCAATTATATGAGGCGTGACAAACTCTACACGTGGAAAAAAACAACAAAGGAAGCCACCGCAGGGAAAGAAGAGAGGTTTATTTCTTCACTTCCAGCTTCTACCCCCATCATACCTTCCGGCAAGCTGTCTAGCGCTTCATTCAACCTCGATGTTCGCGGTGCCCCAAAGGTCAAAGAAGAAAAAGAGCTTGGTAACAAGCCCCTATAAACCAAACTATGGCAGTCAAATCAAAAGCAGCGCAAGATTTTGTCCCCGTCAAAGAAATCCGTGACGGTGTGGTGATATTAAGAGATGGCACCATCCGCATGCTTCTTATGGCGTCATCGGTCAACCTTGCGCTCAAATCTTCGGACGAACAAAAGGGGGTTTTGATGCAATTTCAAAGTTTTCTAAACTCGCTTGAGTTTTCAACACAAATTTTTATCCAGTCACGCCGTCTTGATATACGTCCGTACCTCATACTCCTCGAGGGGCGCCTCAAAGAAGAAGTGAACGACCTTTTGAAGATTCAGATTCGCGAGTATATGGGTTTCGTAAAAACAATAGCGCAGTCGACGAATATCATGAGCAAGCTTTTTGTTATAGTCGTTCCGTATGCACCGCCGAAGTCTGTCACCGCAAGCACGCAGTCGTCTGGTGGTGTCCTATCGAAACTTTTTGGTAAAAAGGAGGCGACAAGTGCGGCGCCATCGCAGAGCGCCATCGAAGCATTTGAAGAAGCGCGAACACAGCTTGAGCAACGCGCGGGGATTATAAGCCAAGGGCTCTCCCGCACGGGGGTGCGCGTAATACCGCTCGGCACCGAAGAGCTCACTGAGCTGTATCACCGCCTATTCAACCCTGGAGAAGCGGAAAAGAAGGTCGATGTAAGATAATAAATACAAAAATAATGATTAATTTTTTTGGAAAAACAAAAGATACTGGTATGGAAGCGACAGACAACACTGTCCCTGTCCTCCCGCAAGACCTATACAGCGACACTGGGCTCAACTTGGCTGATGTTATCGCACCATCTGCGGTAAAAGTAAGTTCTAAGGAGCTTATTTTGGGAGAAAAAATTGTACGGTCATTTTTTATCACATCGTATCCGAGCGTTGTTTCTGACAATTGGCTTTCTCCACTCATAAACCTCGACAAAGTTTTTGACATTGCAATCTACATTCACCCTGTCGATACTGCGGCGATAATGAAAAAGTTTGAGAAAAAAGTTGCCGAAGTGCAAAGCCAAATAAGTGTGCGTGAGAGCAAGGGCTTTGTGCGCGACCCGATGCTTGAGTCCGCATACCGCGACCTCGAGGAGCTTCGCGACCGCCTCCAGCAAGCGCAAGAAAAAATGTTTGATGTCGGACTCTATCTCTCTCTTTACGCCGATACAGAGGAAGAACTCAATCATGCCGAGGCGGAAATCAAATCGATGCTTGAATCACGCCTCATATATATCCGCCCAGCTCTTTTTCAACAAGAAGAGGCGTTCCAGAGCATCATCCCCGTTAACGACGACAAAATTGCCGTCACAAAAAAAATTAACTCTGAACCACTCTCGAGCTTTTTCCCTTTTGTGTCATTCGACCTCACTTCCGACAAAGGCATTCTTTATGGAATGAACCGCCACAACTCATCGCTTGTGCTTTTTGATAGGTTCTCTCTCGAGAATTACAATTCCATTACCTTTGCAAAATCCGGCTCCGGTAAATCATTTTTTACAAAACTTGAAATCCTCCGCTCGCTCATGTTTGATATCGATGTTATCGTCATCGACCCCGAGCGCGAGTACGAGGCAATGGCAGAAGCTGTGGGGGGGCGCTACTTCAACATATCGCTCAATTCCGAGCACCACATAAATCCGTTTGACCTGCCAACGCCACGCGAAGACGAATCGCCGTCCGATGTCCTACGCGCCAACATTATTTCGCTAGTTGGGCTTTTCCGCATCATGCTTTCCGGCCTTACCGCCGAAGAAGACGCTCTCGTAGACCGCGCAATAGCCGAAACATACGCACTAAAGGACATAACGCCTGACTCGGATTTTTCCGCCATCGAACCACCGCTTCTTTCTGACTTTGAAATGGTATTGTCGGGAATGGAGGGGGCGGAGGGAATACTCACCAAACTTACAAAGTACACGCGTGGATCATGGTCGGGCTTCATCAATCAACCATCAAATGTAGACATCAACCGAAAATTTATTGTCTTTTCTGTTCGCGACATGGAAGACGACCTAAAGCCTGTTGCAATGTATCTCGTTACGCACTTTATCTGGAATGCTATTCGTCGCACACTAAAAAAGCGCCTCCTTGTCGTGGATGAAGCGTGGTGGATGATGAAATCCGAAGACACAGCCGCCTTTCTCTACGCACTCGCAAAGCGCGGACGTAAATACTATTTGGGTATTGCAACAATCACTCAAGACGTAAATGACTTTTTGAAATCGCCATATGGTTTACCCATTATGACCAACTCGTCTATTCAAGTTCTCCTCAAGCAGTCGCCGACATCAATTGATGCAGTACGAAAAGCCTTCAACCTGACCGATGAAGAAAAGTTCCTCCTACTTGAGTCAGGGGTAGGGGAAGGTATCTTTTTTGCGGGAATGAAGCATGTGGCTATTCGCTCCATTGCATCGTATACCGAGGAGCAGATTATCACCTCGGACCCGGGGCAGATTCTCGCTATCAAAAAGGCCAAGCGAGAGCTTGCCGATGCGGAAGGCGCCCCGGCGGTGTAGGGTTTTACAAAGACAACCATTTGAAATTTAAAAGTGTGAGACTTTGTGAAACAGTTGTGGTACAGAGCCTCATTTCACGCTATACTATTATTATGTATCCTTTGCGTTTTATCGCATTAAGTTTCTTTGTTGCCGTACCTCTTTTTGTGTTTGCGCAAACAACGACAGAGGCTGAGCAACCAACACGAACAGACGAGTTGCTTAGGCAACAAATAGACGAGCTCACTACGAGCCGACTAAACATTATTCCTAAAATAGAAGACATTAGGTCAATCGCCATTCGTGATCTTTTGGACGTAAAAATCATTCCGTCAAACCCTGGCCCAAACGAAACGGTGCGCATTACGATAGAGAGCTATCTTTCCAATATGAACAAAGCGACGATATCATGGTCTCTTAATGGCATTGTCGCAATGCAGGGCATCGGAAAAACATCATTTAGTTTTAAAAACGGCGCTGCCGGAAAAACTACGTCTCTTGTTGTTTCGATTTTAACAAACGACGGAGAGAGGGTTGTTAAAGAGTTTTCGTGGACTCCTGTTGGAATTACGCTTCTCTGGGAAGCAGGCACTTACACGCCACCGTTTTACAGAGGAAAGGCGCTACTCTCGCCACAAGCGCAAGTAAAAATGACTGCAATCCCCGATAACACCGGAACAAGAAACGCACTCAGCGCGGGAAATCTCGTATATGTCTGGGAAAGAAACGGGGCTGTCATATCAGATGCTTCCGGTTATGGGAAAAATTCTTTTTCATTTGTCGGACCAAAACCATATGATGAAACGAATGTTAAAGTTCGAACGTCCTCAATAGACAATACCGTAAACTCTGAGTCGCGCGTATACCTTCCACTTTCCAACCCGCTTATCTTGTTTTATGAAAAGGACCCGCTCCTTGGTGTCTGGTATAATAAACCATTAGACACTGAGGCAATGTTAAAGAAAAAAGAGCTCTCTATCAGCGCAGAGCCGTATTTCTTTTCAGGCGAAGCGCGGGTTGGCGAAAATGCATCGACACTTAAATATATTTGGTCAGTCAATGGAAATGAAGTGCAAAATTATGGCCGCACCATCACGCTTAGAAATGACACGGGTGCCAAAGGCAAATCTCTCGTGTCGCTTACGATGCGCGGAGTCTCCAAAACATTCCAATCCGCAAACCGGAATCTCCGAGTCAACTTTACAGAAAACGATTCGGATTCGCGTCCAACATTTTAAATTAATATGAAACATCTTCCAACAATCTTTGCTTTCACTCTCATCTCTCTTGGTACAGGAGTGCTCGTCGCGCATGCGCAAGGTTATGTTCCGCTCGCGCCTCTCCCAGGCACATTTTCATCATCAGGGGGCACAAAGAGCGCAAACATCGGCGGATACCTCTCGGGGATGCTCAAGCTTCTAATCGCCCTCGGCGGAGCACTGGCGATCCTTATGGCCATTATTGGTGGCACACAATACGTTGCAGCAGGGATTTCTCCCGACGCCAAGAGTAGCGCAAAGGCGCGCATCGCAAACGCATTCATCGGTCTTGCGCTTATTCTTTCTTCCTATCTAATCCTAAATTCCATCAACCCAAAGCTTGTGGCGTTTGATTTGTCGCTTAAAACGGTGTCCAACCCGCAAAAGACTCCATCGGCAGGTGCCGGAGGTGCCCAATAGTGAAATTAATCACAATTAAAAATGACTAGTCGAAAAATCATCATCATATCAGTTCTCATCCTAGGCGCAATCCTTGGTGGAGCGTACTGGTATTTCTCAAATAGAGTAGCCGGACCACCAGGTATTGGAGAAAAGTTCCCTGGCGAAAGCAGAACGAGTACTGGAAAGCCAAAGCCCGCAGTGACGGCAGAGGAGGATATCGATACCACGCCGGTGTTCACACCTGGGTCTGGAGCAACCCTCCCACGTCTGTATGAGCTTCATAAACTTCCTGTCGCAGGTGCCGGCTTCATAGAAACGAAGAACAAAAAAAATGTTACTACGGGAATTGCGGCTCGCTACATTGAGCGTGGCTTGGGTTATGTTTTTGAAACATCGCTTTCAACATTGGCTTCGTCGCGCATCGTCAACGAAACACGGCCTCGCATCTCGGAAGCGCTTTGGGGCAACAATAGCAAGAGTGTCGTTATACGGTCAATTGACGAGAAGGATGGGAACATGATAAAAACACAAATCTTAAATATTGGCGCGCCAATAATTTCTTTTGCGAAAAGCACTACGACAGAAACCACGCAAAGTAGTTTCTTGAAAACTGAAGTAATCTTCCTCCCCAACTCCATCCCATTCGCGGCAACATCCGAGGACAGCGCGGACAAGCTCTTTTACCTTGAAAACAACTCTGATGGGTCAGTGGGATCTGTTTCAACATTCAAAAATTCCGGTGTTTCAAAAATCTTTACCTCCTCATTTACAGAATGGCTCCCTCAGTTCGTAAATGAAAGACTTGTAACCATAAACACAAAACCTTCGGCGAAAGTAGCTGGACATTTATTCTTTGTTGACACAAAAACAAAGTCAGTCACAAAAATCCTTGGAAACATAAATGGCCTCACCACACAGACAAGCCGTGACGGAAAGTTTGTCCTTTACTCAGAAACCAAAAGTGGTCGTCCGGAACTTTCAGTACACGACATCGCAAAAAACACGCCGCGCTCCCTCTCTCTCCAGACACTGCCGGAAAAATGCGCGTGGGGACGCAAAAATTTGTCTCTGGTGTACTGCGCAGTACCTCAAGCTATGCCTTCGGCAGACTACCCCGACAAATGGTACCAAGGAATTGTCTCTTTCTCAGATGATGTGTGGGAAATCAACACCACGACTCTAATCAGTCGAAAAATAATGTCACCAAAAGAACTCGGAGTATCCACCCTCGACATTATAAATCCGACACTCTCATCGGATGATGGATACCTGCTCTTTGTGAACAAAGTCTCCGGAACACCGTGGGTATACCGTATTACCGAAGCCATTCCTGTAAAAGCGGTTACTTCGGTCTCAACCGCCACAACAACAAAAACAGTGGTGCCACCGTCTGCGGTAACCCCTGACATGAAGAAGCTTAGGTAATGCAAAAGACAAGAGAAAATGCCGAGCACCAGTACTGGTGCTCGGCATTTTCTCTTGTCTTTTGCTAAGGCCCTAAGCCTTAATCTCCTTCGCCTTACGCGCCACATAAAGCTCGTGCCCGATAGAAAACAGGTTGCTTGTGGTCCAATAGAGCGCCACCGCCGCAGAGATGGAGTAAGAAATACCAAAGACAATGACCGGTAGCATGTATCGCATTTGGACATTAAAACTCCTTGCAAAGTCGTCTTTAAATGATGGCTTTGCGCCTTTTTCAGCCGGTGCCATCGCTGGAATAGAAAGCTTGATTTGATAATACTGGGTAATAGCCGCGAGGAGCGCGAGGATGATACTTTTTTTTGAGAGCATTATGCCCAAAAACATCATGCTAACAACAGAGGGGAGCTGTACAAAAGAATATAGGTGCTCGGCATTAAGGTTGGGGAGGCCCTTGAAGAACACAAAGTAAAGCGCAAAAATAATCGGCAACTGCACCAAAACAAGAAGGCATCCCGAAAATGGATTTATTCCGTGTTCCTTATAGAGCTCCATCGTTTTACGAGCCTGCTCTTTTTTGTCATCTTTGTGTTTTTCTTTGAGTTTTTCAAGGTCTGGAGCGAGAGAGCGCATCTTTGCCTGAGACACCACAGACTTGTGCGAGAGGGGGAGGAGCACTGTGCGCACGACCACAGTAAGAAGGATGATGGCTATTCCAACATTCGCGCCCGGAACAGCCGAGAGTATAAAAACAAGGGTATTATAAAGCGGTTGATAAAAAACTGTTCCAAAAAATCCTTGTTCCATTTCGCCAGTCTACATTAAATCAGGGTTTTTAGGAAGCACTACTCTATGTAAATCTACAAAAGTGGGTCAATGTGATCCTTTTGCCATGGATGACAACGAAGGATTCTTCGGAAACCCAGGAAAAGTCCTTTAAATGCGCCGTACCTTAGAACTGCTTCTTTGGTGTATTCCGAGCAAGTTGGATAAAAAACACAAGTTGTGCCTTTTTTGAGCGAAAAAACACCGGTGTCCAAAGAAAGAAACTTTTGATAGAAATTTATAAAGGAAATAATGACTTTTCGCATAATTTAAATGATTAGCTTTTCCTTGCGTAACACAGACTCAATCTCAGTTTTTAAATATGAGAAATCGACTGTTGCCGTTTCTTTTTTAGGGTAAAATACCAAAAATCCTTGCTGTGTAAAGCTTTTTAGGTTTGGATGGAGGATCTCATAAAATCTTCGGCGAATGAGGTTGCGGGTGACCGCTGTTTTTGCGGTTTTTTTCGAAACCACGATTGCGACACGCAATTCCCCTTCATTTTTATAAAACGTGCCGGAAAATAGTGGCGAGAAAACACGTAATCCCTGCCTTTTGGGGGCAGGGAAGGCTTGTTTGGATATTCGGTTCTTACGAGGAAGCATAAATAAGCTCCCAAAGGGCTAAACCGTTGTTAGGCGCTTGCGGCCTTTTTGGCGTCGCGCTTTCAGGACGTTGCGACCACTCTTGGTTGCCGAACGAACAAGGAATCCATGCGTAGTTGCGCGCTTTTTCTTCTTTGGCTGGTATGTTTGTGACATAATTTCTTACTCTACACTATAATTCCCAAAAAATCTAGTCCCTTGCCCACCCAACTTTTCAGTATTGTAATGATCAATAAGCTTTCCAAAACAGGACTCTTTGTCATACAATACCCTAGTTAATAGGTAAAAAGTTGGGTGGGTAAATATCCACAAGTTATCCACACCCTATTCACCGACTCGTCCACCTTGCCTCTTTCACTATTTGTTTGACTAAGAATATAATAGGGAAACGGGAATAAACACTCTTATGATAAACAACGCGCAACTTTGGGAAAAAACACTGTTCGATCTTGAGGGAGAACTTTCCCGAGCAAATTTCAGTACATGGTTTAAAAATACCGCAATATTAAAACAAGATGACGGAATGATTATTGTTGGTGTTCCAAATGAGTTTGTAAAAGATTGGCTTCAAAATAAATTTCATAAAACAATACTGCGTTCTCTTCGTAACCTCTCCGAAAACATACGCAGTGTAGAATATTCAGTTTGCAAAATAGAAGAACCTAAAACAGAAAAGAGGGTGGTGGAACAAATAAAATTTCCGCAAGGTGCCGAGCTACCATTGGAAAATCTTTATATTAATAAAGAAGATGGGCTAAACCCCCGCTACACATTTAATAATTTTATTATTGGTGCTTTCAACGAGCTCGCATATGCCGCATCGCAAGCAATCCTAAAAAAGGTCGGCACCAATGTATACAACCCGCTATTTATATATGGGAACACTGGTCTCGGAAAAACGCATCTTATTCAAGCAATCGGAAATGAGGTTAAGAAACATTATCCGAACAAGCGCGTTTTTTACACAACCTCTGAAAAGTTCTCTGTTGATTACATAAACTCTGTTGGGCAAGGTTCAAAAGCGATGGCTATTTTCAAGAATAAATATCGTGTATATGACCTCCTTATTATGGACGACATTCAGTTTTTGTCGAACAAAGAAAAAACACAAGAGGAGCTTTTTCACATCTTCAACGAGCTCTATCACAACAATAAACAAATTATTTTCTCGTCCGACAAGCATCCAAACTACATCCCCGCTCTTGAGGCTCGCCTTAAATCGCGTTTTAGTGCGGGAATGATTGTGGACATTCAAGAGCCGGAGTACGAATCCCGTCTCGCAATTTTGCGCGCAAAAGCAGAAACTCAAAAGTTTTTCCCTCCGGAAGAAGTTATCGAATACCTTGCTTCTTCCGTGCAAGGGAACATTAGGGAGCTTGAGGGTCTTTTAAATGGGATCATTTGTCAATCACAGATTAAAAATAGGAACCTTACATTGAATGAAATAAAGCCATTCATTAAAAACACCGCAAAACCCAAAAAACTCTTATCGGTAAAGGAAATAGTGAAGGTTGTGTGTGATTTTTACAGCATTGAGGAGTCATTTGTGTATGAAAAAACAAGAAGGAAGGAGATATTGAAACCGCGGCAAATAGCGATGTTTATTCTTCGTGAAGACTTCAATATCTCTTATCCAACGATTGGTCAAAAGCTTGGTGGTCGAGACCATACCACTGTAATGCATTCTTGTGAAAAAATAAAAATTGATATCAAAAACGACCTCTCTCTTATGCAGGAGGTTGACCAAATACGAGCGATGTTTTAATTATATACGTTATCTTGTTAAATTAGTGTTGATAAGTAAAAATGTTTATGTGTATAACTATAAAAAAATAATTAGTAAACCTTTATGAATAAATTTTATAAACAAATTAACAGTAATTATCCACATAAACCTATTTTTATAAATACCAATTAATACATACAACAAAAGCGTATTAATGACTTATCCACTTATCAACATATATAATAGTAATAATAAGTATTTATATATAAAATATTAAATACAATAAATAATATGAATTTTACCTGTAATAGAGATAGTATACAAAAATGTGTAATGAGTGCTGATAGGGTAACTGGAAAAAATTTATCATTACCAATTCTTAATTCCGTATTTTTAGAAACAAATAAAAAATCATTAATTATTAGGGCTACAAACCTTGAAGTTGGTGTAGAATTCCAAATTCCAGCGGAAATTAAATCAGAAGGAAGTACTGCAATACCAGGATCTCTTTTTTATAATATACTCGCGAGTCTTCCTGATGAAGAAAATATAACCATTTCAGTTTCAAATAATGTTTGTAAAATAATAACAAAAACAAAAAATATAACTATCAAAGGTTTTATTCCTGATGATTTTCCAACAATACCAATTATTACAGAAGGGGAAAGTTTAACAATATCATCACAAAATTTTATTCATGGAGCCAAATCGGTTTTAATGAGCGCGGCAATATCCGACATTAAACCAGAAATTTCAAGTGTTTATATATATCAAAACGGAAAATCATTAGTATTTGTGGCCACAGATTCGTTTAGATTGGCGGAGAAAAAAATAAACTACACGGGAGAACCATTTTCACATGGTGTAATTGTTCCAATAAAAAACATTATTGAAATAATAAAAATTTTTGAGTCAGTAAATGAAAATATTTTATTTAAAATAACAAAAACACAAATTTCATGCGTTAGTAAGTCTGTATATGTAACATCAAGGGTTATTCAAGGTGTATATCCGGATTATGAGCAGATTTTACCAAAAAACAGCACAACGGAGGTTATTATTTTAAAACAAGACCTTATTAACACACTTAAATTATCAACACTTTTTTCCGACAAGTTCAATAAAATCCAATTCATCGTCGACCCTGCGCAAAAAAAATGTTTAATTACCACAAAAAATTCCGACATCGGTGAAACAGAAGCAAGTCTTACGGCAACAATATCCGGAGAGCCGATAGAGATTTCATTAAATGGAAAGCATTTATTCGATTGTTTAAATGCAATAACGGAAGACAGTATCACGATTCAATGTAGTGGGGCAAGTAAACCGGCAGTAATTCGTGGTGTAGGGGATAAATCGTTTACATACCTAACGATGCCGCTTACGCGCTAGTAACAAACCCACAATGCTCCAGTTAAACCAACTTCTTGAACGGTTTAAAAACCTTACAAATAGTGAAAAAGTAAAAAAACAGTTGATCGTTGAGGTTTTGGTAAACAACAAAATCCCCGCTAGTGTAAGCCAAGTATCCCTGTCAAAAAACACACTATTTATAAAAACTCAACCAATCATAAAAACAGAGGTACTTCTCAAAAAAGAAATAATACTTAAACAAATACAAAAAATCCCCGGATTATCTATCGTTTCAAATATTCAATAAGTAGTGGGTCAAGCAATACCTACTCCACTCGCAATTGCGCCGAATAAACTCCTTTATTTAAAATCGAATCGTAGGCGATAGCGGTAATCGTATTTAAGGTTGAAATGGAAGCAACACCCCTTGGGTTGAAAGAAAAAATAAATGGCGCTGCAGTTCTTTTACCAACAAGTTCGTCGTTTACAAAAAACTCAACACTGCTGATGGGGTATCTGCTTGAGACAGAAACTGTCGCAGTCATGTTCTCGTCCGCCGAGTGTGTTGAAACGAAGTCAATTCCGGAAACAGAAACAACAGGAATAGACTCTGGTGTACGACTGGTGTCATACCCAGTAGGAATACCGCTACGGTCGCCCTCACGGATGTTTTGAGAGAGAACCCACTCACGCACCGGTATCTCCCAAAGATTGTACTGAGAATCGTTTTGGGGGGTTGCTGGCGGTAGTCCTCGGGGATCTTCCTTTCTGACCCAATGAAGAATATTATGCACTTCTGGCACAACCACAACACCCTTCATTTCGACGGGAGTTAACGGTGTTGCAAGCCCACCAGAAGACTTGTCAATAATATATTTTTCACCACCTTGCCATACGCCCTGAAGTGGAGCAGGAAGAACAGTCAAGTCTTCTTTTTCCGGAACAATAAAACGCTCAGACGGAATAAGTTTCATTGCCTCTTCCATAAACGCTCGCCAAACAGGGGTAATAATGAATCCGGCAGTATTTTTGTGCATAGGTGAGTTGTTGTTATTGCCGGCCCACATGCCAACCACGATATTAGGCGTATATCCTATTGTCCACACATCACGGTAATCGTTTGTTGTACCGGTTTTTACAGCCACGTCTTTGCCTGGGAAATGAAGGGCGGAGTTGACGCCGAACATCGGAGTCCTCGCCGCATTATCTGAAAGAATGTTAGTTATTTTCCGCGCAACTTCAACAGGGATGACTTCCTCGCTCGACTCTTTAAACTCCTCGATAAGGTTTCCATCCTTGTCTTCAACACGGAGAATTGTTTCTGTTTTGTTGCGCACACCGTCGTTTGCGAAAACACTGTATGCTCCAGTAATTTCAAGAAGTGAAACTTCGCCTCCGCCGAGGACAAGCGTGAGCCCGTATTGTGCCGGATTGGTCAAGCTCGTAATACCCATCCGCTTAACGGTATTCAAAGAGTCCTGTATACCTGCAAGGTAAAGTGTTTTAACCGACGGAACATTGAGCGACTGCGCGAGAGAGCTCCGGAGAGAAACCGGCCCGCGATATTTACCATCATAGTTTTCCGGCACGTAGCAGTCTTCCGGCTTTATGTTTGGGGAAAACGGAATACCTTTTGCGTCGCAGTTTGTACTGAAGTTTGTTCGAAGGTCAAAAAGGACAGTTTCCGGTGTGTACCCCTTCATAAACGCAGTCGCGTACACAAATGGTTTAAAGGTAGAGCCGGGCTGACGGTTTGGCGCAAGGGAAACATTGAAGTTACCTTCATTTTTCATGTCAAAATAGTTTCGCGAGCCGACCATGGCTAGCAATTGTCCGTTTTTTGGGCTGATGGCGACAAGCCCCATATTCTTTGCCTCAAAATTCTTTTCCATGCTTGGTCCAAAACGGTCAACTGCCTCCTCCGCCTTTTTTTGGAGCTCATAGTCGAGTGTGGTGATGACCTTGTAGCCATTTTCCTCGACAGCGCGCTCCCCGTATTTTTCAACAAGTTGCTCCTTGACCCAGATGACAAAATGCGGCGCCTTAACACCCTTTGATTCTCGTGGCAGGAATTCAACTTTTTCCATGCGGGTGGCTTCGTACTCAGCGGTGGCAATAAGGCCGAGCTCGTGCATACGACGCAATACAAGATTTTTTCGATCATCAAGTTTATCGCGGTTGTTGCCATAAGGGGAAAAGTAGGTAGGAGCGTTGGGGATTGACGCTAGGTAGGCAGATTGCGCAAGCGTTAAGTCTTTTGCGGTCTTTCCAAAAAAAGTAAAACTTGCCTCGCCAATACCATAGATACTTCCACCGTACGGTATCTCATTTAAGTAAAGCGTAAGAATCTCGTCTTTTGTAAATGCTTGTTCAAGCCTGAAAGACAGAATAATTTCTTTTAGCTTGCGAGTGATGAGTTTCTCGTCGGTAAGAAGCGTTTTCTTTATTACCTGTTGTGTGATCGTGGATCCACCACCACGTGTTCCACCGTATAGTACTGCACGCGCAATACCGCGAATACTAATACCGCCATGTTTGTAAAACTCAAAGTCCTCAATCGCAATTACCGCATTTTTAAGTGATTGCGGTATCGCGTCAAAAGGAACAATTGTACGTTTTACATTTTGATGCACATCATAAAGAAGGACTTCACCGGTGCGGTCGTAAATTTTTGTTGATTCTGCGACCTTGCGTCCACCGAACTCGGAAAAATCAGGAAGCTTTATAAATGACGCCCAAAGAATAAGTGTGCCGGTAAAAAGAAAAACTACGCCAAGACCAAAAAGAAACACCGTTTTCCAGTGATTTAAAAAAGACGAAAGTTTATTTTTGCGGGAACGAGGTTTACGCACCATATAGTAAAGTGTATTGTACCACAAAAATGTGGTGTGGGCGAGCACTGATTCCTGTGGTAAAATGATTCTACTATGACAAAAGAGAATAAGATTGAAGAAATACTAACTCGCGGGGTCGCAGAAGTGATCCACCTGGATCCATTGCGCGCAAAACTCCTCGCAGGAAAGCCACTCCGTATTAAATTTGGAATAGACCCCACAAGTCCTTCTATTCACCTTGGCAGAGCGACCGCTCTTTGGAAGCTTCGTGATCTTCAGGACCTTGGGCACACAATCGTCTTTATTATTGGAGACTTTACGGGAATTATCGGTGACACCTCAGACAAAGAAAGTGAACGCCCGATGCTCACACAAGAAGAAGTGGAGCAAAACCTCGCTACTTATTATGAGCAAGCCGGAATGATTCTTGATATGAGTAAGGTTGAAAAACACAAGAATACTGAATGGCTTGAACCTCTTACCTACCGCGAAATCACCGAACACGCCGAAGTTTTTTCACTGTCCGATTTTATTTCGCGCGAAAATATTAAAGTTCGTCTTGATGCTGGTAAGCGCGTGTCGCTTCGCGAGCTTTTGTACCCACTCATGCAAGGGTATGACAGCGTTGCGATAAATTCAGACATTGAAATAGGTGGCACTGACCAAAAGTTTAATATGCTATCTGGTAGAAAACTCCAAGAGCACTTTAAAAAAGAACCACAGAGTATTTTAATGTTAAACCTCATTGAAGGACTCGACAGACGAAAGATGAGCTCGAGTTTGGGAAATACGATTAACCTTACCGACACCGCAAATGATATGTTTGGAAAAGTAATGAGCTTACGCGACGAACTCATTGTGAAGTATTTTGTACATGCGACACGCGTACCAATGGAACGAGCGGATGAAGCACTTGCTTCGCTCGATCGCGGGGAGAACCCGCGCGATGTGAAACTCGATCTCGCGGAGGAAATTGTTTCAATGTATCACGGAAAAGAAAAAGCCGAAAAAGCGCGCGAAGCGTTTCTAGCTACTTTTCAGAAAAAAGAAATTCCGGATGACATTGAGGAAGTTAAAATGAATGAAGGTGAATTGTTTTCCGATATTTTTAGTCGTGAAAAAATTGTTTCTTCAAAAACTGATTTTAGGCGCCTCGTTGGAGAAGGTGCGGTAAAGCGTTTAAAGAAAAACGGAGAAGAGGAGAAGGTTACCAACTACATCGAAGTCGCAACACCAGGTGTTTATAAAGTTGGGAAACGGAAATTTATAAAAATAATCTAGAAAATAAAAAAGACTAAAAAATAAAGGACGGTCCTTAAGAAAAGGACCGTCCTTTATTTTTTAGTCTTTTTTATCTCACGGGGTTACTCTATTTCGCGGGAGCTAAACTCTGGAGTAGAGTCCTCACTAAGTAGGTCATCACCACTTAGGTCAACACCATCATCTTCGAAATCAGCCTCGTCTTCAAGGTCAATCATCTCGTCTTCAATTACTTCATCTTCAGCCATAGTTTGTATGTAAATTAAGTTCCCGAACCTTTTTATGAACGGGTTCCCATATTTGTAACAGAAAGCTTTTTTCTCCGCAAGACCCCCTGTGGATAACTTGTGGAAAGTTGTACTACACCTAAAAAACTCTTATTTTGCAGTGGTTTTTAATGGGCGCACATAAGCAAAATGTGTGAGCCCAATAGCGATTGCGTCCACTTCATCATCTTGTTTTACGGATTCTGCGCCGGAAACAAGCTTTTTAACCATCGACATTACCTGTGTTTTGGTCGCTTTGCCATAGCCAGTCGTGGCAACTTTGACCTGGAGCGGGGTGTATTCATAGATTTCTAACCCCAAGATACGCGCTTGATAAAGAATTGCTCCACGCACCTCGGCAACGCGCATAGCGGTCTTTTGGTTGGTCTCAATGAACAGATTTTCAATAGCAAGCGCCTCGGGAGAAAATTTCTCGATTACCCGCGCAACTTCGCGCCCAATAAGTTCCAACCGGTCAAAAAAAGGTAGACTCGCTTTCGTTTTGAAGCATTCAGAAAAAATAAGCTCTTCTTTTTTAGTTTTTCCTTGCCTGTTTAGGTTTTGTGGAGCAAAATCTTGGCGGGTCAATATGGCAATACCAAGTCTTTCGTACCCTGGGTCGATAGCAATGATTCGCATGCAGTTATTGTACCATTACCAAAACATCTCCCCAAAAACCAAAACAGCAATAGTACGCTATAGCGTACTATTGCTGTTTTGGTTTTTGGGTTCCTTTTATTCCGCGTTTGTGTAAACTTCCTGCACATCATCATGGTCATCGAGTTCTTCAAGGAGAGATGAAAGTGACGCACCGTCTTCGTCTGAAAGCGGTACTGTTGTTTGTGGTTCGTATCCCTCGGCAGTTTTAGTAAAAGCCCACACGGCCGCACCCGGGCCAGCAAGAGCGAGTCCGCGCTTTGAGAGCAAGTGCTTAATTTCTGCAACCGTTCTGTTTTTGCTGTCGGTGAGGCCCTCAATGATAATCGCGCATCCGCCGGGACCATATGCTTCGTAAAGCACATGTTCCATGTTGCCCGCGTCACCGCCAGCGCCCTTTTTCACCGCGCGGTCAATGGCGTCAGACGACATATATTCTTTTTTTGCGCGCTCAATGATCGCGCGAAGACCTGGAGAGGCGAGGTTGCCAGTCGACTTTTTGGACTCAAGCGCGATGAGTCGCGACAGTTTCCCAAAAACCTTGCTCCTCTTATTGTCCGTTACCGCTTTTTTGTCTTTTATTTGTGACCATTTATTATGTCCTGACATGTTGATAGGTTCTGGGTTAGTTAAAATAGTTTTGCTTTGTCCTCCGGCACATCAAAACCTAGGTGCTCGTAGGCGCGTGGTGTGGCTAGGCGGCCACGCGGGGTGCGCTCAATGAGGCCAAGTTGCATTAGGTATGGCTCGTTCACTTCTTCTATTGTAGCGACTTCTTCAGAGAGTGCGGCGGCAATGGTGGAAAGGCCCACTGGTCCGCCTTTAAATTTTTCGATAATCACCTCAAGAATTTTTCGGTCGAGAGCGGTGAGTCCCATCTCGTCAATTTCTAGAAGCGCGAGCGCATCAGCAACATATTTTGTGGAAAGGCCGCTCTTATTTACTTGCGCAAAATCCCTCGCGCGTTTTAAAAGATAGTTTGCTGTGCGAGGTGTTGCGCGGCTTCTTTTTGCAATTTCGCGAGCGGCATCGTCGGAAAGAGTAATACCTAGAATGCCCGCCGAGCGTTTTACGATTTTTTCAATTTCGTCCTCGGTGTAAAATTCCAAACGAAATGTCCCGCCGGAAAAACGCGAGCGAAGCGGGGAGGAAATCATCGCCACACGCGTGGTCGCGGCAATCATCGTAAATGGTGGCAGGTCGAGCTGTATCGTGCGCGCGCTCGGACCCTTGCCGATAATGATGTCGAGCACCCCGGACTCCATCGCAGGGTAGAGCACCTCCTCAATCATTTTATTCAGGCGGTGAATCTCATCGATAAAAAGCACATCGCCGGGAGAAAGGTTGGTCAAAATAGAAGCCAAATCGCCGACTTTTTCGATGGCGGGACCTGATGTGGATTTTACCTGACATCCCATTTCGTTTGCGATAAGATGCGCCAGTGTTGTTTTTCCGAGCCCCGGCGGGCCATAAAAAAGGACATGTTCCGGTGGATGCGCGCGCTCTTTTGCGGCCTGAAGAAGGATTTTTAAATTTTGTTTTATCGTTTCTTGACCGATGTATTCGTCGAAACGGTGAGGACGGAGCGCTTGGTCTAAAAAGGAAAAATCCTTAGGGCTTTCAAGGTCTTCCGAGTCATCCGGTTTGTTGTTTAGTGGGGTGCTTGACATAAAAAATGTTTTGTGCTAGTCTTCTCTCATTGATGGCCGAAAGGTCATCAACGTTTGTTTTAAAGATCCTATACATAAGCCTCTCTTAGTTGGATCCTTCGGGATTCACATGGTTGCGAACGAGGACGTGTTGGTGCTTCGCCTTGTGCGACGACCACTGACTCTATCCTTAGATCACTCCCTAACTCAGTTCTTTATGTTCTGAGAACTATAGGGGTTTATGTATGTGATCTTTTTCTTTCTTGTGAATTTGGCGCATTGTTCCTGCTCTCTTTATATTATCGGGTTTAGGCAGAAAAAACAAACAACGGTCGAGGGGCGTACGCCCCTCGCCCGTTGTTTGTTTTTTCTGCCAGTTACGCACTCTCCAAATCCACCACTCGTCCGACTTCGTCAAATGAAGTTGCGCCCGCAAGAATTTTTTCAATACCATCTTCACGCATATTAAGGAGCCCCTGTTTCGCGGCAACTTTGCTGATCTCCCGCTCCGAAGGGATCTCGTCAAGGAGCGCTTCAATTTCTTCATTGATGAGGACTGCTTCAAAAATACCAACGCGCCCCTTGTATCCCGTATTGTTGCACTTTGCGCACCCGACAGCGCGCCACACTTTTTTTGTCTGCACCGTTTCTCCAACCTTCTCTTTAATTTTTATTGCAACCTCGTCGATGATTTTTTGTTCGTGCTCATTTGGAGCATCTTCTTTTTTGCAATCGGCACAAAGTTTTCTGGCGAGTCGTTGCGCAAGCGCGAGAGTCAGTGACGACCCAATAATTTTTGGAGTTACTCCAATATCAATAAGGCGAGGAATGGCACCCGCGGCTGTGTTCGTGTGAAGTGTTGAAAATACCATGTGCCCCGTGAGCGCGGCGTTTATGGCAACCTTTGCGGTTTCGCCATCGCGGATTTCGCCAATCATAATCACGTCGGGGTCCTGACGCATTGCGGCGCGAAGCCCCTCGAGAAACGTGTAACCCTTGTCAGCCTCCACTTGCGTCTGCGATACTCCTTTCATGTGATATTCGATCGGGTCCTCAATCGTCATCATTTTTAATTCCGACGAGTAGATTCTTTTCAAGAATGCGTAAAGCGTCGTCGTTTTACCCGAGCCGGTAGGCCCTGTGTTCAAAATCATTCCGTGTGGTTTTTGAATTTCCTTGTCGACAAGCGTTAGGAGGCGCGGACTCATACCAAGGTCCTCAAGTGTAACATTAAGAGAAAGGGGATTCAAAATACGCATCACCACTCCTTCGCCATAAGCTCCCGGAATTACCGATACGCGCATTTCGATTTCCATATCCGAAATCCTAATACTAAAACGTCCGTCTTGGCTTTCGGTGCCGACATTGAGCTTGAGTCCGGCGAGGAGCTTCAAGCGCGAACTGAAAAGACGATATATTTCAGATGGAAGAGTCGCCACTTCGTGAAGCACGCCGTCCACACGATAACGGATGTGAACAGAATCTTCTGCCGGTTCGATGTGAATATCCGACGCGCGAATGCCAATAGCTCCCGCTACGATGACACTAAAAATACTTGAAATACGGCGCGCGCTTTTTTCTGTGAATGTCGTTGCAAGGGCTTTTGCAACATCGTCTAGCGAGGTAAATTTTTTGATGAGTCCCTCCATATTTTCTCCGGAAATATCAATCATTCCAGCCTCGCTTTTTGTAGCGCCGGAAATTTCTTTGTAACGTTCCCACACTTTTTCCAGACTTGCATGCGAAACAAGATATTTGTCCAAAACATATCCGCGCTCTGCAAGGGAAGCAAGAACTTCTTTTGTGTTTGATTGTGTTGGCGAAAAAAGTCCAACTTTTAGTTTTTTGTTCACCACTTCAAACGGAGCAACAAGCGCTCCACGCGCAGCATCTTCTTTTAGTAGTCCTACTGCAGTGGTGTCAACTGGCACGCCGGATAAATCAGCATACGGGATACCGTGCTTAGTCGCCATTATCTGCAAAAATTCTTCCTCTTCCCTTTGATGGAGTTTAGAAATCTGATCATCACCTTTTGTGTCGTCAAAGCGCAACATAATATCCCAACATTGTAAGGGTTTTTATGAAATTGTGCCACTTGACAAATAGCTAGGATTGTGTATAATTATAGGTAGAAAGGTTCGCGTTGCGGACTTACCAGATTTTTTGACAAAGAAAGGAGAATCTCGTGAAGAAATTCATGTTGTTAGTTGTTCTGGTCGCCTTGCTTTCGGGCTGCGCAACTCAGAATCCACACTTCAAAAGCCTGCAGGTCTTAGGTGGTACCGTTGTAGGTGCCGCCGGTGGTTACAAGGCAGCGGGAATTATTGGTGGCGTACTTGGCGCTGTTGTTGGGCACGAAGTAGTAAAAGGTACACAATGGTGGGCTAGTGGCTACGATGACGCTGACGTTGTTTACGTTAATGCTTCGTCTGGGTACTCCGGGTACGGGCACGTAAGGTGCGACCGAGTCCCAAGTCAGGGAATGGCGCCGTATGCTCATGGTATGTGTAGGGACCCACGTTCTGGCGGACAAGTTTCTTATGAGGAACTCCAGAGACGGTCCCATTCACAAGGTGATCATTACCAACATCCTCGCACAGCTTACGCTCATTCGCAAACAGCGTCTTATTCTCATGACAGGTGGGAAAGGCCTGACCGGAAGAAGCAAAAGTCTGAAGCCAAAAAGCCCACAGCGATTGCGGGGCCAACGGTCAATAATTATCTGGACGACCATATGGTTCACAAAAGCTGTAAAACAGGGAACTACGGTCACGACGGGAAATGTCTTCTCAATCTTGTTCCTTCACTTGTGAAAGAGCAGAGAGATTGTGAATCCGGCGCCGGAAAATGCTACCAGTACAATGCCGGCAAGTGGGCGGGAATCTACACTCGCCTCGGCAACGACCTCCTTCTCCGTCAAAAAGAGGAACAAGGCGGTGAGTTTGTAGCAAAATAGCGAAATACTTTTTCGCAAAGCTCAGGATGAACAATCCTGAGCTTTTTCTTTACCTATTGACTTTTTTAACCAATATGCTATAATAAACAACATATGAACAACACAACTTTTCAGGCAATTCGTGCAGTGGTGGTGCTCGGAATAGCGCTTTTTGCGTTTGCGAGTGAAGCTCTTGCGGCGCCAATGCTTACTCCTGTAACAGTGACCCGTATCACAGGCAATAGCGCTACTATTATTGGTCATGTTTCAAATCCGCAGAAAAATTCTACGGTATGGTTTGAGCTGGATAACACCGGAGGTGCACCAACAACTGTTGCAATGCAGGGCATTTGGGGTGAAGGAACCTTTGAGTGGAACCTCCGCGATTTGAATCCGGGTCAAACATACTCATACCGCGCGTGGGCTACAGAAGGCGGGGTAACGATATCTTCTCCAACGTCTTCGTTTACTACAACGATTCCAAAATCTGTAACATCAACAACTATTTCTAATCAGTCGAATTCCTCGGTCGCAACAAAGGGGTCTGCGCCAAAAACAGTACAGACCGTTGCAACAAAACAAGCAACAACAACTCCTGTATCAGGTAAAGAGGGTTTCACAAACGGAAATTCTGCATCCGTAATAGGAGCTGGTAACGGTATGTTCCCAAGCACACTTATTGGATGGATTGCACTTATCATTTCAATCCTCGTAATGATTCTCGTTGCGCATATGATTTACGAAGCACCAGAGGAACGTAGAAAGAAGCGTGCCGAAGAGAACCCCGTAGAAGAGGACGAGGAAAACAAGTAAGTTTTTAGGCAAAAGAACGTCTTGAATGGTAGAAAAGCACCCCACTTGCGCAATGCGCAAGTGGGGTTGACTTTTTTATGGACTATGATATAATTGACAATAGACGGTAGCAAGTTGGTACCTTTGAAATCAACACAGAAAAGGAGTCACAAATGGCTAATTTATTTGGTTGGATTGTGTTTTCGCTCGTCGTAGCAGGGAACGCAAATGCGACAGTCCCTGTAAAGGACTGCAACGTTGGGGTCAGTCCGTGGCACAAAGGACGAGAAGTAGATCTCGCAAAAGAAAGAGAGTACCGACTTGACACCCCTCTCTTACTGGAGAGTCTCGGCAAAGGCGACAAGTCCTCGGGTGTTTGCAGGCTTTTACCTGAAGTAAGTACGATTGTAATCCCAATAGGGTTTGACACATCGATAGACCACCCAGGTTTGCCGGTGAGAGAATTGCCGTGGATTAAAAAATGCGGCAACCCAATCGTAAGCAAATTTCGGTTCAAGACCGCGAAACCGCCAGAAAAAAAAGTGGTGCTGGTTGAACAAAAGCCGATTCTTGACGGCGTCGACCCGGACTACGGGAGGACAAAAGTGGAATTTATTCCATTGCCAGAAAAGGAAGCGCCACCACGAGAGAGAAGGACGCGAATTGTGGTTATGCAATCACATGAACCACATTACTATGGCGGTTACGGCGGTTATTCCCAACAGTATTACGCGCCGTCGCCAGTGTATTATGGATCACCCCCGTTCATTCCATCTCCACCAGTAATCGTGTCGCCACCCGGGGTCATTACTGGACCACCAGGCCCAGGGGTTATTACCGGACCACCAGGCCCGGGCGTGATAACGAGGTAAGTTCTTTGAGTTTCCGCAGAAGGGGTTTTTATTCCTCTTCTGTATTTTTTAAAGTCATGAACAAGGATGGTCATGGTTTTAAAAAGTAGACTACAATATGTCACTTTAAATAAACACTACAATGAATACAAAAATTAAATTGTTTAGCGCTACACTTATTGCTCTCACTGGGCTTTTTGGCGTTGTGAATTTTGCATACGCCCAAAGCGTCACCATAACAACATGCACAAGCGCCACTGTGAATGGAACAATAACCAGCACTAGTGGCGGTGTTCAAACCAGCGCGTGGTTTGAATGGGGAACAAGCTACGTCGCCGTAGATTCTGGCGCGGGAACCGACACATCGACTCAAACGTTCAGCACACCACAAGATTTTAGCCAGTTGATTTCTGGTCTTAGTCCGAGCACTACTTATTATTATCGAGCGGTAGTTTCTAATACTTATGGAACCGCGCAAGGTGGAACTCGTTCTTTCAATACTCCTGCTTGTTCAGTACCTCCTCCAGTGGTCACCCTTCCTACTGTAAGCACAAACAGCGCAAGCTCTGTGTTGCAAAACTCTGCGACATTGAACGGCTACGTTACTTCAAATGGCGCAAACGTGAACACATGGTTTGAGTGGGGAACAAATTACTCTCTCGGCAATACTACATCAAACGTGAATTACGGAAACACCGCGACAAGTTTTAGCAATTCACTTTTTAACCTGAATGCGAATACAACTTATTATTATCGCGCGGTCGCGCAGAATTCGCAGGGTACGGTACAGGGAAGCATACTCTCATTTACAACGAGCGGGCAATACGTTCCGCCTCCAGTACCTATTCCACCTTACGTAAGCACAAACAGCGCAAGCTCTGTATTACAAAACTCTGCGACGTTGAACGGTTACGTTACTTCAAGTGGAACAAACACCAGCGCGTGGTTTGAATGGGGAACGAGCTACTCTCTCGGCAATTCAACTTCCTACAATAGTTATGGAACAGGCGCTATAAGTTTTAATAGTTCCCTGTACAACTTGAACCCAAACACCACATACTATTATCGCGCAGTTGCGCAGAGTTCATACGGCATTGTGTACGGGAGCATACTTTCATTTACGACAACTGGTCAAACATATGTTCCGCCTCCAGTAGTATTCGGATTCGCACCTACTGCATCAACTCTTCTTGCGACTGAACTCACAGGTACCACGGCAAAACTAAACGGACTCGTTTTCACCTCCGGAAATTTGTCATCAAGTGCGTGGTTTGAATGGGGAGTAACTTCAAGTTTAGGCAACACAACACAAACGATTAATGTCGGTGCTCTTCCCGTAGTTAAGCACTCCGACTTTATTACAGGACTTACAAATGGGCAGACCTACTATTATCGTGTAGTTGCTGAAAATTCATACGGCAAATCGTATGGCGGTGTTAACACTTTTGTTTCAGAAACGAATACATATGTTGTGACGCCACCACCAGTAAGACCTGTCGTCTTGAGGCCTACCACTACAGTAATAACTCGCGGAAGCTCCGCGCAGTCACTTGCATCGCTTTCTATCGAAGGTGGCGCAGAGATGATTGGGAGTGGCGAGAAACGCACCTATCGTGTGACGTGGAAAAATGACAGCACTCAGCCGCTTAAGAATGTAGTGCTTCGCGTTACGTTCCCACAATCGATGAACGTTGACAGCGCGACAAAGGGGTCATTTTCGAGTTCTGATAATTCTGTAATTGTTGATTTGAAGACTCTTGCTCCTAAAGAAGAGGGAGATACATTTATTTTTGCAACTTCAGGTCGCGGATTAAAACCCGGCGAGCTTTTGGTTGTGACAGCAAATATGGTCTACACCGGAATAAATGGCGTGCAAGGTGATGCGATTGCGTATGTGACGCATCGTGCAGAGGCTGCACAAAATGCGATTGGCGCAAATATTTTTGGTGCCGGTGACTTTGTTCCGACGACACTCTTTGGGTGGATCCTTTTGATGATTCTTGTCCTAGTTTTGGTGCTTTTGGGCAACCATTTGTATGGACGATTTTCGGAATCGAAATAACAAAGTCTGGTTTTTAAACAAAGAGGGCGGCGCGAAAGCGCCGCCCTCTTTCTCGTTTCCACCATCGTGTCCCAAATGGTAAGATGTGACTATGGTGAAAAATGTTGCGAGCTTAGAGGAATTGCGCGCGGTGGCTCTTGGGTTTTTGAAAACACTCATCACGAAACCTATTAAAGACACAGCGACGGTTGTTGGTCTTTCCGGCGATCTTGGTGCCGGAAAAACGGCATTTACGAAATGCGTCGCAAGTATTTTGGGTATTACCGAACTTGTTACCAGTCCGACATTCATTCTCGAAAAAGTCTACACCATTCCACACGGGTCAGTTCTAGGTGATCGTTTTACCAAACTCATTCACATCGATGCGTATCGGCTCGAGGGCGGAAAAGAAATGCGTGCGCTAGATTGGGACGCGATCCTTTTTGATGAAAAAAACCTGATTCTCCTCGAGTGGCCTGAGCAGGTTTCAGACGCGCTTCCGAAAGATATGATTAAACTTTCTTTTGAATACGAGAGCGAGTGGGTGCGACGCGTAACAGGGGACTTTTAATATGATTAAAAAAGACATTCAGAAGACACTCATACTTCTCGATGCGCACGCTATTCTTCATCGCGCATACCATGCGCTTCCAGAATTTTCTTCGAGCAAGGGCGAACCCACCGGCGCGCTTTATGGTTTGTCGACGATGATTATGAAAATCATCAAGGACTTGAAACCCGATTATATTGTGGGGTGTTTTGACTTGCCACAGCCAACGTTTCGCCATGAAGCATACGAAGCATACAAGCTCGGTCGCGCAAAAGCCGAGGACGATCTCATTCATCAAATCAAACGCTCGCGCGATATTTTTTCTGCGCTCGGCATCCCAGCATACGATCTCGCGGGTTTTGAAGCCGACGATCTACTCGCCACTATCGTAGAAAAAATGAAAAATGAAAAAAACCTACGCATCATCATTGCGTCTGGCGACATGGACACGCTTCAGCTTGTCGATAACGACCGCGTGCTTGTGTATACGCTGAAGAAGGGAATTAACGACACTATTTTATACAATGAGAAAGCAGTGGTGGAGCGCTTTGGCTTCATTCCAACACTCCTACCCGACTACAAAGGGCTCCGTGGCGACCCGTCCGACAACATTATCGGCATAAATGGTATCGGTGAAAAAACAGCGACAACACTCATAACGACATTTGGCTCGATTGAAGAAATTTACAAAAAAATAAAAAAGAACCCTGATGATTTCCGCAAAGCAGGACTGACTCCGCGCATCATAAAGCTTCTAGAAGACGGCGAAGAAGAGGCGCTCTTTTCTAAAACACTAGCGACGGTGCGCCGTGATGCTCCTATTTCATTTTCTCTTCCTAAAAAAGCGTGGCGCGAAAGCTTTGAGCCAGATCGCGCCGAAGCGCTATTTGCCGACCTCGATTTTCGCGGACTTCGTGGCAGGCTACACGACCTTTTGGGTATTGCGCGTACACCAGAGACTTCAGAGGAAAAATTAGAAGAAGAAACGATAGACCAAAACCTTTTTAAACAGGCGCAAATCGCACTTTGGCTTTTGAATTCTGAGCTCACCACGCCGTCGCTCTCGGATATGCTTCACTATACGAAAAAGAAAAATTTCGCGGACGCATTTGAGGCTCTTGAGGCAGAAATAGGGAAACAAGGTCTTGGCTCTGTGTATCGCGACATTGAGCTTCCGATTATTCCCATTATTGAAGACGCGCAAAAATATGGAATCATTGTGGACAAGAAACACCTTGAAAAGCTTTCGAAAAAGTATCACATTGAACTCGACAAGATTACTGCGCGCATTTATTCGCATGCTGGCGGGGAGTTTAATATGAATTCGCCAAAGCAACTAGGGGAAATACTTTTTGATAAACTCGGTCTTGCAGTGAAAGGGCTCAAAAAGACCGAAGGCGGTGCACGCTCAACGCGCGAGTCCGAGCTAGTGAAGCTTAAAGACGTACACCCAATTATTTCGGACATCCTTCTTTATCGTGAACTTCAGAAACTTCTTTCGACGTACATCGACAACTTGCCACAGCTTGTAGGTGAAGACGGGCGCTTGCATACAACTTTAAATCAGGCTGGGACAACGACCGGCAGAATGTCTTCATCAAATCCAAATCTCCAAAACATTCCCGTGCGCGGAGAAATGGGGTCGGCAATACGCGACGCGTTTGTGGCGCCCGACGGCTCGACACTTCTCGCTTTTGACTATTCACAAATCGAAATGCGAGTACTTGCAGCACTGTCGCAAGACGAACGCCTAATGGAAGTTTTTCGCGTGGGCACAGATGTGCACACCTCTGTCGCATCGCGAGTGTTCAAGGTAGCCGAAGAAGATGTAACCTCCGAGATGCGCCGCCGCGCAAAAGTAATCAACTTCGGCATCGTGTATGGCATGGGCGTGAATGCGCTCAAGGACAACCTCGGTTCAACGCGTGCCGAGGCGCAGGAATTTTACGATAATTATTTTTTAACATTTCCAAAAATTGCAAAATATTTTGAAGACGTGAAATCGCGCGCAAAAAAAGACGGTTTCACCACTACTTATTTCGGGCGACATCGTTTTTTTGCGGGGCTTAAGTCGCCCATTCCTTTTATTCGCGCAAGCGCCGAGCGCATGGCGATGAATGCGCCACTTCAGGGGACAGCGGCGGACATTATAAAAATCGCGATGAAGCGCGCAGACGACGGTCTCGAAAAAGCGGGGCTCAAGACTTCAGTGCGTCTTCTTCTTCAGATACATGACGAACTTTTATATGAGGTGAAAATTGAGGCGGTCTCCAAGGCGCGCGCAGTTATTGAAGAAGCGATGGAACACGCCGTAGAGTTTCCCGTACCCATCACCGTTTCCATTTCGAAAGGACCCCGCTTTGGCTCGATGGAGGAGATCAAATAATTTTCATGCTTCACATTATTTACGGCAAAGACAGAGAAAAGGGGCGCGCGCGGTTTCGCGAGCTTCAAGGAGAGCTTTCCAAAAAATGTGGAGAGGAACGCATTGTGCTCGAAGGGGAAGTGGACGAGGATTTTCTCGCCGCCGCATCGTCGGTGCAGGGGCTCTTTAATGGAGTTACACTTTTTACTTTTGACTGCGTGTTTGATAAAAAAGTAGAGCGGGAAATGTTGCTCTCTCATGCGAGTAATTTTGTCTCGTCGCCGAATTCGTTTTTGATATTCGAGCCTGCGCTTGAGAAAAACATCGCAGACAGTTTGAAAGAGGCGGGAGCGGAAGCTCTCGAATATGCTGCAAAAAACATAGACACACGTCCAGATTTCAACATTTTTTCTTTAGGGGACGCACTGGGACAGCGAAACAAAAAAGAACTTTGGGTTTTGTATCAAGAGGCACGCGTGGCCGACCTAACACCGGAAGAAATTTGTAGCACTCTTTTTTGGGCGGTAAAAAATATTGCGCTCCTGAAAAACGCAAAGTCGGGAGAAGACAAAGGCGTGAGTCCTTTCGTCGCAAAAAAGACTCGAGTGTTTGCAAAAAATTATACGCAAGAAGAAATCGCAAATATGTCTCGCTCGCTTGTCACAGCCTACCACGAAGCGCATCGCGGAGGGGAGCCTATGGACATCGCGCTTGAAAGATTCATTCTTAGTTTATAAAATGTAATTTCTCACACGCCACGTGTCCGCAACAAAGTAGATGTGGATGCGTGAGAAGTTACAACAAAAAAACCAGCGTTTGCTGGTTTTTGTTTTTATGTGCCTTTATGGGGCGAAAGAACTTTTGTTAGCGCGGTGTACTGCGCAATGTGCAAATGATGGTTATGTGCAAGAATTTCTTGTTGTTAAGTCAAAAGCTGACTAGTGCTTGAAATCTGCGAACCAACTAACTATCCCTGTGTTTATTATATTCCTACCATACTGCGTGTGCAAGTCCGACCTGTGGATAACTTTTGTGCGCCCAGTAGGAATCGAACCTACGACCGTCTCCTTAAAAGGGAGCTGCTCTACCGACTGAGCTATGGGCGCATATTATTATATTAACAGTCCTCCGCACATTATCCACAAA